>NZ_JBPXRO010000041.1:0-44934 GCF_051842875.1 Neobacillus sp. C211 | reverse complement strand
CATAGTACATCTGGCTTGTTTTTTAAGTTTCATAGTTTACTTGTTTATCTATGCTTGGTGCTAGTAACTTTTCACTTTCAAATACTTTTCCAAGTTTTTCTTCACCTTGGGTAAAGGACGCTTTGTTGCCTTTGCGACATAAGCATTTAAATCTGCATTTTAAGAAATATTTATGTTATTTTTTTCCTAATCCGACAAGTATTTAGCAAATAAGCCATTATTAAGTATTTTTTTTTGCTTTTTTTTCTGTAAAATTGAGATAATAGCATTAGACAATAATATACTCAAAAAACGAGGGGTTTCATGATGTTAAATCGTAAGAATAAAACACGGCATTTAGCGACAATTTTTCTTGCTGTGATGGGAATCGGCTTTTTAGCTACTATTCCGATACAGAATTCAATCTGGGGGAGCATCCTACAAGGGGGATTTGAAGCCGGTCTGGTAGGAGGACTGGCAGACTGGTTTGCAGTAACCGCATTATTCCGTCATCCACTAGGAATTCCTATTCCACATACTGCTCTTCTTCCCAAAAATCGTAACAGAATTATTGCTGGAATAATTTCAATGTTAGAAAATGATTGGCTAACAAAAGAGAGTATTCGAAAAAAAATAGACACCATTAATTTTACTAAAAAACTATTTGAGATCATCTATAATGAATTACCATCAAAAGCCGTTCAAAAGTCTTTCCTAATGATTTCTAAACATTTGATAAAAATATTTGATATAAAAAAATTTGCTCCGCTTCTAGAAAAAGAACTAAAATTACGAATCAACGATTTGGATAGCAAGAATTATCTCCCCTTGCTTATCGACCAGATTAGTATTAGAAAATATGATGAAAAAGTACTAGATTATATCCTAAAAGAAATTGATGAATGGGCTAGGAAAGAAAGTACAAAATACAAACTTGGTGGCTTGGCTGTAGATGCGGTGGAAAATATTAAGGCAGATGGTTTTATGCAATTTGCCTTAAAGTCATTTAGCAACCTTGTTAATGAAGAAAAGCTAGGGAATATTATCCAAAGTCTTATTCTAAAAGGTGTAGCCAGCTATAGTGACCCCTTAAATCAAAATAGACATACCTTATTGATTCATTTGAATAAAAAGCTGCAATCAATAAAAAGTGATGAAAAGATTTATGAAGAACTTAATAACTTTAAATCCCAGCTAGTAGATAAATGGGAGTTGCAAGAACAAATTACTGATTTATTAAGTCAGATCCAGCAAAAAGCTTATGACTTTGTCGAAAAACCTGCCTTTTATGATGATTATCTCCTCCCTTTAATTAAAAAGGGTTTAGAAGGTATCGAATTAAATCCAGAAAAAGTGAACCTTATTGAAGCCTGGATTAAAAATCATATTTTTAGTTTTGTTGATAAAAATCATTCAAAAATAGGAATGCTTGTTAAAGAAAATTTAGAAAAACTAGATGATAAAACACTTATCGATATGGTTGAAACTAACGTTGGAAAAGACCTTCAATGGATCCGTGTCAATGGTGCAGTATGTGGATTTTTAATAGGAATTGTTTTAGTAGGAATTAAAGCACTTTTTTAATGCTTAGCAAAAAGCTACCATTTATTGGTGGCTTTTTTTCGTCCATGAAATTCTTGCTTTGTCCTCTTGAAATCAAAGTTATTTTTCAGAGTATTTCAACATAATTAGTACTGTAGTCATATCTTTTAGGATTAAAAGAGGAGGCGGAAAAATGGCAATTAGGTTGATTAAAATCTCTGTTGTGTATTTTGTCATTGGGGTTTGCATGGGTATGTATATGTCAATGACGGAAAGCTTCGACTTCACACCGGTTCATGCCCATATTAATTTATTAGGTTGGCTGACTATGGCCGTCGCTGGTCTCATCTATGTTGGTTTTCCAGGTGCTGCGGAAACAACACTGGCAAAGGTTCACTTTTGGCTTCATAATATTTCTCTTCCCATAATGATGATTGGACTCGCTTTTTTAGTAACCGGAACGGAAAGTGCCGCGCCTGCAGTAGCCACAGGTGGGACCCTGATGGTATTAGGTATCATTGTCTTTGCAATCAATATCCTTAAAAATGTAAGGAATTGAGCTGCTCTTGTTGTCTATGATAGTATTTATTTTATTTCGTCCAGACAAAAGACGCCTTCTCTGGCGTCTTTTTTATTCTAACGGTATGTTTCCAAGAATTTCTTTCTTAGTTTGGCTTTTTCTTCATCAGATTTCTTGTAATCATAATTATAAATGGCGCCTTCCCAATCACCATACATTGGGTTTGGAAACAGAATCAGCTTTTTACCGAATTCCTCCCTATACCTGTCCACTGCTTGATTTCTTTCTGAAACGGATAACAAATCAAAACCACTGAAGTCTCCAAGGTTATCGCCAAATAATAGAAGTATTTCATGTGTTCTCCCTACTTGCCTGCGGCGCGTTTCTTTCCCTATTTCACCAGGCTGCCGTAATAATACATGGTCTGTATCAGCTTGTGGTGCCCCTACAATCTGTAAATTTTTAATAGCTGCATCTTTTTGTAATTGATAACGGTTGGAAATGTAATAAATCTCCACTCCTAATGAATTTGCGTACTGCAAAAATTCAATTGCTCCCGGAAGCGGTTTTGCTTCTGTCCGCTTAAACCATTCATTCCAATTAAACGGGATTTTTCTTCCTGCCATTACATACCAGGCTTGGTGAGGACTGTTATTTAAAATGGTCTCATCGATATCAAGGACAATTGCCGGCTTTAAGGTATTTCTCCCCCTTTTTTTACTCATGATTTCGTCCAATCTCATTCTTCCAATGTTATAGCCTTGATAATATAACCCTTTTGCTTCCCCGGCGCTTTGAAACCAAAGTACCGACATCGTATTTTGTTCAGACAAGTTTGCCGTTGTTTCTGCATTTGCATGAACACTAGTTAGGAATATAATTAAATATGTTGCTGCTATCAGGGTAATAATTTTATTCAATACCAACACCAATCCCTCATTTATTTTTTAATGTTAGTATGTGAAATAGGAAAAATTCCAATCATCGATTCGGAATTGTTGAAAGAAATGCAGCAAATTTAAGTTAATCAAATAATAAACGCAGTGGATTTTTACCCACTGCGTTTTTCATGTATGTTTATTCATATAGAAAATTAACTAACTCGTTCTTCTACTTTATCCTTGATTGCGTCTCGTTTATGAAATCCTTTTGCATAATAAACTGCAACCAAGAATACTAGGAATAACGGTCCAATTACTAATGCAATCCTCGTATCCGGATTATAAGCCATTAACCCAATGACAAAAGCTAAGAAGGCTAATGAAATATATGAAGTAAAAGGGAAAAGTGGCATCTTATATTTTAAAGCTTTCATCTCAGTCAACTTTAAGGTTTTACGATAGCGAATTTGTGATAAAAGAATGACTCCCCACGTCCAGATCGCACCAAAGGTCGCAATGCTAGTAACCCATGTAAAAACTTTTGCAGGAACAATATAATTTAAGACCACGCCAATCAATAACGCACCAGCAGAAGCAACTACTGCAATCCCTGGAACACCACTTTTTGTGACCTTCGCGAAATTTTGTGGTGCCTCACCATGCTGAGCAAGGTTAAATAACATCCGTGCCGTACTAAAAATCCCACTGTTACAGGACGAAAGTGCTGCTGTTAATACGACGAAGTTAATAATACCTGCTGCTCCCGGTATCCCAATTTGTTCAAAGGTCAGTACAAATGGGCTTCCTTTTGTACCAATTTCCTCCCATGGATAGATAGACATAATGACAAATAAAGCACCCACGTAAAAAATTAGAATACGCCAGAAAACAGAATCGATTGCTCTTGCAAGAGATTTCTCAGGATTTTTGACCTCACCTGCAGTTACCCCAATCATTTCAATCCCTAAATAGGCAAACATAACCATTTGTAAAGATAATAATACGCCTTTAATCCCATTAGGGAATAACCCGCCATGATCCCATAAATTCTTAATTCCAGTAGCAATACCACCGTTGCCAATACCAAAGAAAATCATTCCAATTCCGATGGCAATCATCGCAATAATCGTAACAATTTTAATTAGCGCAAACCAAAATTCTAATTCACCATACGCTTTTACCGCAAGGAAATTGACAGTCGCCATAACCACCAGTGCGGTGAGTGCCCAAATCCACCGTGGAACATCCGGATACCAATACTCCATGTAAATTCCTACAGCTGTAATCTCTGCCATACAGGTAACGACCCATAAAAACCAGTAATTCCAACCTGTTATGTATCCAGCAAGTGGTCCTAAATAATCACGCGCATATTTACTAAAAGAACCTGCAACCGGTTTTTGAATCGCCATTTCTCCCAGTGCACGCATAATAAAAAACATAATTAATCCAGCAGCAGCATATCCAAACAAAATACCTGGTCCCGCCATCTTAATGGCTGTTGCCGAACCAAGAAATAGTCCTACCCCGATGGCTGCCCCTAAAGACATCAAGGTGATATGCCTTTCTTCTAAACCACGATGTAGCTCTTTCCCATGAGTGTTTTTACTCATATAAATCCCCCTTTATGAATAAACTTCAAAATTCTCTCATCCCAATGAAATAATTTCTTCTCTTTATTAATATAGCAATATTAGGCTTCACTTTTAAGCTTTTTATCACTAATTCCTCCTTTTTTCCTAATGATAACGCTTTCAAATGAGCAATTATAAAAATATTTACTCTTTTGGGATTACTCTAAATCATTTTAACATTATAGCATATTATTTATTTTGTTAAAATAAATGAAATTATTTTATATTTTTTGTAAAATTAAACAAAGGCATTTTATGAACTGAACAAGACTACCATATGTCATTATATATTAATCCGGGGGTAATCATTTTGAATACTAGACTACATGACCCATTTAAGACTGCCTTTGATAGCTTAGATGAATTTGCCGACCTTATTAGTCAGGTACTAATGTGCCCTATTACAATTGAGGATGCAAACCACCGCCTACTTGCCTATAGTACACATGATGAACGTACAGATCCAGCAAGAATTTCTACCATCATAGGCCGGAGAGTTCCAGAAAAAGTCATTAATCAATTATGGAAAGAAGGAACGATTCCTGCTTTACTAAAGACCCAAGAGCCTATTCGTGTGAAAAACATGAATGATATAGGGCTTAACCATAGAGTCGCTATCTCTATATGGAAGCATGATGAAGTGATCGGATTTATTTGGGCAATAGAAATTGATAAAACATTAACGGCTGATGATTTCATCCTTTTAAAAAAAGCAGCAGATTCCGCAAAAAATAAGCTATTACAGCTTCAGACGAGAAAGAACAAAAAGGAAGAACGTTCACAAGAATTCTTTTGGAAGCTATTAACAGGTCATCTGAAAGCAAAAGAGGAAATTTTCGAACATTTCCATTCATTACAACTTACACCGCCGACCTCTTATGCGGTTCTTGTTTTTCAGTTCCATGAAAATATCACGAACAAAGTAGAGCAATCCATCTCATATCTTTTGAAAACAAATCAACGGATAAAAATTACTCTTTATACAATAGACTGCAATCAATTAATTCTATTGGTATCAGTTACCAATTTTGAAAACCCTTTCAATGAACTAGATCAATTTGCGAAATTCTTTGTCCTGCAAATGAGTGAAAGATATGGAATTAAGGAGATCAAACCAGGATATAGCAGTATTAAAGAAGATTATCAAAAAACAAACAAAGCATATAAGGAAACATTGGCGGTTTTATCAATTAAAGAAAAATTCCCAATTGAAACAAAGGACATTTATAATTATCAAAAACTAGGAATATATCAAATTTTTGATCTTATTTTAGAAAAAAGACAAACCGAAGAATATGAAAATTATTCCTTAAAACTGCTTCATGAATATGACCAAAAACACAACAGCAATTTAATTGAAACATTAGAGGTTTTCTTAAATAAAGATAACAACATTAATGATGCAGCAAAGGAATTAAATGTCCATGCTAACACATTAAATTATCGACTTAAGAGAATCACCGAAATTGGTGATGTAAATTTCAAGGATCCTAACCAAAAAATGATCCTCTACCTAGATTTAAAACTGGAAAAATATCAGGGGATTTGATCTTTTTGTGAAAATCCCCAAAAAGAATGAAAATCTTTCTCTTTTCTAAACAAAGAAATTCTCTGGCAAACATTCTATACTTTAGCCATAGCAAAACACTTTAATGTAACTAGAGGAGGAAATAAGATTATGTTTATAGGTGTACCTAAAGAAATTAAAAATAATGAAAATCGTGTAGCACTAACTCCAGCAGGTGTTGTTTCATTCCTAAATGCCGGCCACACTGTGTTAATGGAAAAGGACGCTGGAATTGGAAGCGGTTTCACTAACGACGATTATGCTAAAGCTGGTGCTGAGATTATAGATAGCGCTGAACAGGTATGGACAAAAGCAAATATGATTATGAAAGTGAAAGAGCCTCTTTCAAGTGAATATAAGTACTTCCGCCAAGGTTTAATTTTATTTACTTACTTACACCTTGCAGCTGAGCCAGAGTTAGCAAAAGCTCTTAAAGAAAAAGGTGTTATCGCAGTTGCTTATGAAACAGTTTCTGTAAACAGGACTCTTCCACTGCTTACACCAATGAGTGAAGTAGCTGGACGCATGGCTGCTCAAATTGGCGCACAGTTCTTACAAAAAAATAATGGTGGTCTTGGAATTCTCCTTGCTGGTGTCCCAGGAGTTAACCGTGGAAAAGTTACCATTGTTGGTGGTGGGATTGTTGGAACCAATGCAGCTAAAATGGCCATCGGTTTAGGTGCTGACGTAACAATTATTGATCTAAGTGCTGACCGTCTTCGTCAGTTAGACGACATTTTTGGAAATCAAATCAAAACATTAATGTCTAATCCTCTCAATATTGCTGAAGCAGTGGCAGAAGCTGACCTTCTAATCGGAGCAGTATTAATCCCTGGTGCAAAGGCTCCTAAGCTGGTTACAGAAGAAATGGTTAAATCGATGAAGCCTGGTTCAGTGATTGTCGATGTTGCGATTGACCAAGGTGGAATTGTTGAAACAATCGACCATGTGACAACACATGACAATCCAACCTTTATCAAACATGGAGTTGTACACTACTCTGTTGCAAATATGCCTGGCGCCGTTCCAAGAACTTCAACAATAGCACTAACCAATGTTACTGTTCCATATGCATTGCAAATCGCAAATAAAGGGGTTTTCAAAGCCATTTCTGAAAATGCTGCATTATATCTTGGCCTTAACGTTGCCAACGGAGAAATCACTTATGAAGCAGTAGCAAAAGATCTAGGGTTTGATTATGTAACAGTCGAAAAGGCATTAGAAAAAGAACTAGCTACGATTTGATTGTAGTTATTCCCCTCAAGAAACTCTTGAGGGGATTTTTGATTAAAGGGGATGGTTTACATGAATCAATTGAGTTACCGCGATACATGGGCTGAAATTTCACTAGACCATATTAAAAATAATTATCTACAGTTTAGGCAGTTTGTTCACCCACATGCAAAAATCATGGCAGTGGTTAAAGCAGATGGATACGGACACGGGGCCATTGAAATTGCAAAAACAGCGATTGAAGCTGGTGCAGATTATTTAGCAGTTGCTCTTGTAGATGAGGCCATCAAACTTAGACTGTCTGGGATCACACAACCCATTCTCGTACTCGGGTATACTACGACACGTTCGATTAGGGCAGCCATTTTAGAAAATATCACGCTAACAGTCTTTAACCATGAAGTATTGGATGAAGTCATTGTCCAAGCGGATAACTTAAGCAAAACTGCTTCTATTCATTTGAAAATTGATACTGGTATGTCCAGGATTGGCGTTACTTCCAGTGATGATGCACTCATTCTTGCTAAGAAGGCCATAAAAGCAAAAAATGTTTGTCTTGAAGGGGTATTTACTCATTTTGCTAATGCAGATAGTGAAAACTGCGACCTTACATATGCACAGTTTAATAAATTTCAATCAATAATAGAATATTTGGAAAACAACTGTATTTATATACCCATAAAACATTGTTGCAACAGTGCTGCAACAATGAAATTTCCAGAAATGCATCTGGACATGGTTCGAATTGGAGTTTCCTTGTATGGGTTATATCCAGATGATTCGTTAAAAAACCACTCCATCCAGCTAAAGCAGGCCATGACCTTCAAAACGAAAATTGCAGCCATAAAAAAAGTAGCAGCTTTACAAGCAATCAGCTACGGGTGGACTTGGAAGCCGGAAAGAGTAAGTCTTATTGCTACCCTTCCGCTTGGATACGCTGACGGACTTTCCCGTCTCCTATCAAACCGTGGGAAGGTTTTAATCCATGGGCAAAAATCCTCTATTGCAGGAAGGGTGTGCATGGATCAAACGATGATCGATATTACAAATATACAAAATTGTTCTGTTGGTGATGTAGTCACCATCTTTGGAGATAACTGCTCCTCATTTCAGTCCGTTGACGAAATTGCCCATCTAATGGGCACCATCAATTATGAGGTTGTTTGTTTAATTGGGAAAAGAGTCCCCCGAGTGTATGACAACTACAATGACCTATTCAAACCTGCAAAGAATGTACAAAATAATATATGATTTTAATAACAAAGGCAGCTATTCTAACTAGCTGCCTTTGTTTTGTAGCAACGTGTTTATCTCTCCAATTACATTAGGTCTGCCAATTGAATAATATTCAACTGGATATTTTTTTATAGATTCTAATTGAAAGCAATTTCTCCCGTCAAAGATAACGGGTTCTTTCATTAACTCATGGAAGAGATTTAATGGAACATTTTTAATTTCATCCCACTCAGTTACAATAAACGTAAGGTCAGCATTCATGAGAGCTTGCTCGACCGTATCTGCATAAGAAATTAGCTTTCCTAAAACCTTTTTCACATTTGGAATTGAGACGGGATCATAGGCAATTACTATCGCCCCTTCTTGAACTAGACGCCTGGCTAACTTAATCGAAACTGCTTCCCTGATATCGTCTGTATTAGGTTTAAATGAAAGCCCCAGTAATGCAACTTTTTTTCCACGTAAACTTTGAAATCGGTTCAGGGCCTTTTTCACTAGTTTAAGTTCCTGTCTTTTATTAACTTCAATAACCTCCTCAATGAGGTTAAAAGCTTCTCCCGCATCATTACCCATTTGAACTAGTGCGTGGGTATCTTTCGGCAGGCATGAGCCGCCAAAACCTACTCCAGCCTTAAGAAATGATGATCCGATCCTTGAATCCATCCCCATTCCAAATGATACGTCTTCAATATTTCCGCCAACATGTTCACAAATACTTGCGAGTGCATTTACGTAACTAATTTTTAAAGCTAAGAATGAATTTGATGCTACTTTTATTAATTCAGCACTATTCGTATCCGTTTTAAAAATGGGAATTCCAAACGGCTGATATAATTCTTCCAACGAATGGAGGGCTTCCTTACTATCAGATCCAATAATTATCCGATCTCCGTGAAAAGTATCATAAATTGCCGACCCTTGGCTGATAAATTCAGGATTGGAAACGATTTGAAATTTAAGACTTGTTTGCAATTCTGATTGAATCCAATTTTTAATTTTTGCATTTGTTCCCACTGGTACCGTACTTTTTGTAACGACAATGACGTTATTTCGCTTTATTGACCTGCCAATTTCTTTAGAAATCTGTTCAATATATTGTAAATCAAGGGAGCCATTTTCATTTTGAGGAGTTCCTACTGTTATCATAATGATTTCAGCCAATTTAAAGCCAATAGATGGGCTAGTTGTAAACCGTAACCGCCCCTCTTCCATATTTTTCAACATCAGTTCATTTAATCCTGGCTCATAAATTGGAGGATACCCATTGTTTAATGTGCTTATTTTATGATGGTCCTGGTCTACGCAAATCACATCATGGCCGATGTCTGCTAAACAAACCCCTGTAACTAGTCCAACGTATCCTGTTCCAGCAATGGCTATTTTTTTCAATGAAGATTTTCCTTTCCATATTGAGTATTTCTTATTAATTACTACTCAGTTCATTTCTCCATCCATTTATATAAAATTATTTCATGATAAACTGGATCAAAAAGCCCGTTGGAATGAAAAGCTGCTACCTTTTTAATTTTCCCATCTATTGAAATACCTTGTGACCTAAATCCTTGAATCACTTTATCTGTAAGTAGTACGGTCCTGCCTTGGAAATATTTCGCATCATACCGGAAATATTGATAAGTTTCTATCCTTTTATGTGTATATGGAACCTCTAAATACTGTAACACCCTCGTTTCTTCCCATGTGTAGAGTATAACAGGTTCATTCATTTTCTCAATAAATGCATTCATTTTATAAACAGCTGGAGGTTCTTTAGCTTCCGTCGCTAATAGGGTTACATTTTGATTTACCTGATGGCCAAGGACGAAAATGCTGAGTCCCACGACTAAAAAAGGGATTCTCTCTGAAAAAAGACGAATACACAGGAAAAATATCAATAAGACCGCAAGCGGGAGCGCATGCCTTGCTTTTTCTACATTTTGAGCCAATAGTGCCCAACCAAAATAACTGCTAAACAATATATAAAGAAGGTTCATAAATGGCCATCTTTTTTTTGTTTTTTTGAACGCCCTAATAAATATATAAATGAGAAGGAAAGTATAAATGACAGCACTAAGCACTGACTCAGTTGCAATACCTGTCCATAGGATGTTCTTTGAGGAAAAAATGATAAATCTATCAAAAAAGCCAATATCAGCTGCCTCTACCGTTCCTCCCCAATCATTGAAATGACCGCTGGTAAACGCTAAAGAAAGCTTAATAAAACCGATTATACTCCCCTCTGAAATGACAAGACCAATTACCCATATTGCTTGAAAGATGACTCCAGAGATCAAGTAAAATATGATCAATTTCATTTTTAATCCATCTTTTTTTACTTTCCAATAAAACAGAAAGATTATACCGATTGCAAAGGGTAAGTATGAAAGGCGAATTCCTAGCATAAGACTCAAAAAACCTAATGGTATTAAGATTGCTCTTGAATCTTTTTTGTTTAAAGCCAATAGAAGGCTCCATAAATACCACCAAAATGCTGCCAGTGCCGCGCCTTCTGACATTGGCTGATTAACGATTATAACACTGTAGCTTGCTGAATAAATAAGTGCTGTAGATAAACTAGCAAATGATCTTTGTATGAATCTCCTGGACAACTTATACATGGGAAAAACAGAACTAGCATAACAAAAGACATTAAAAATCGTTAATGCTTTTGATGGGTCCATTACAAACAGATGAATGAATTTCCCTCCTAAAATAAAAAAGGGATATCCAGGGAAGTGCGGCTGCATAGCCATTAAATCATAGCGCTTCACGGCCAGTGCAAAATCTACCTGATCCCATGAGGAGGTATATGGATTAATAAAATACAGTTGGGATATAAAAACAATAATTATAGCTGCAACACTTATCACTAATAAAAAGGGACCTTTTAAACCACTTTTGAACAATAAATATCCACCACCTGATCTAGAGAAAAAGTACAAGGCATCGGCCTTGTACTTTAAATGTTCAAAAATTCATTTCACTTGTGTCTCAAGAATTTTAGTTGTCTTTGCATTCGTTGTCTTTGCATTCGTTTTATTTGTTTGCTTGCTTCCTGCAGGTTTGGAAGAGGTAAGCAATAAAATTGCGACAAAGTATCCGATATAAGCCAATATTTCTTCAATAGAAGGCATAGAAGAATAGCCGAACAGAGCTTTTAGAAATATTCCAATATCCCCGGATAATATCGGAGCCGAACCAGTATCACGAAGGTAATGTGTGTAATCAATCGGATGCTCTGGCAGGAACCATGTAAGATCATACACATGTGGAAGTACACTGCCAATGATATTAAGGTCCTGCATCATGGAAATCGCTTGTACTAGTAGTCCAGCAGATATAAGAATAATAAAAGCACCGGTTAACTTGAAGAAAGTGCTCAAAGGAATCCTCATCGTTCCTTTAAAGAACAAATAAGAGACAATAATTGCTATCACCACACCAGTAATCGCGCCCCATCCCTGCATGGCTGCGCCGATGTTTCCACCTGTAATTGCAGCAAAAAAGAATACGGTTTCTACCCCTTCACGAAGGACGACTAGAAAAGAATGGATTACCATTCCAACAACGTTACCTGTGGAGATGAATTTATTCATTTTCCCTTCCATATTTCCTTTTAAATCACGGCTGTGGCTTGCCATCCAGAAAACCATTTGAGTTAATAATACGGTCGAAACGAGCATAATTCCTATTTTCAAATACATTTCGCTTCCCATTGCAGCGAATCCTGTAAAAACAATTTGGAATAGGAGGGCAACCCCAACACTTGCTAGTATGGCAAGACCTGCTCCTAACCAAACATATTTATTGTACTGCTTATGGTCCACTCTTTTTAGATAGGTAGTTATTATACCAACAATCAATAACGCTTCTAACACTTCACGGAATGTGATTAATAGAGCTTGAATTTCCACAGCCGAGTCCCTCCCCAATGGTGATGTTTCCTAATTTCTATTTTCTTCTTCTGCGGATAACAACTATGATTACCGCTATTATTATACCTGCGATTAATACAAGCGGTACCCAGTTTCGGATATTCGAAATATCCGTCCAGTCTTTTTTTACAGTCCCAGATTCTGTAGCACTTTCAGAAAAATGCCCGACTTCAAGACTTTTTATGTTGAATTCAGTTTTTAATGAGTTTAAAATCTCGTCTTTATTTTCCTTAAATGCGTCTAAATTCGCTTCTTTTTTCCCGACACCAAACAATCCAGGATTCCCCAATGCTTCAAGGGCCTGATCAAAATCGGTTCTGATTTTCTTATCATTCTCAGGTTTTTCAGTTTCCACTTTAGGAGACAACGCATCGTATGTAGCAAAGGCTTTAGCAAGGAGTCTTTTCGTTGTGTCATATTCAGCAAAGTCCTTTTCAATACTCTCTAAACGCCTCGCAATATTTAAAACCAGTAGTTTTTCCATATTGTTAATGGTGGCTTCCTTGTCCTTATCTTTAAGGTTACTCAGAATTAGCTTAGCAGGCTCTTGGCCCATATGCATATCAATCTCTTCTTTAACAGTTTCAAAGTTTTTTTTGGCGGAATTGTAATTGGGAGGATTCTCATCAAGCTTCACTACCATTTCTTTGTACACCTCAGCTACCTTCTCCTCATTCGGATCACCATAGGAATAGGCAAAAGCACTACTTAAAGGAATGCTGTAAAAAATTAATGCGAAAGTAAAAAATAATCCAAAAAATTTCTTCATTAAGAATTTCCCTCCTACATGAATAATGATAATGATTATCATCCTCGCTGTCAATGCAAGGATTTAGAATGTCACATATTTATCATATTTATCTTACTTATTAATCTCCCTTGCTTTCAAAAGGGGTAATTCCCTGTCTCTTGCACCAGATGTTGTCCTATTATAGATCACCTTTTTCACTGGCCTTCTCATTTCTTTTAAAATGGCGGGTAAGACCGATGTCATATAACTACGAAACTTGATAAATGATTCCCCTGCTTTACGGACCTGATATCGAATTGGGACTTCTTTCATCCGAAAGCCTTTTCTAATGAGATTCAGCGTGACAACTTGCGCATAATTGTAATCATGAACAATTTCAGCTTCTTCCATAGCTTGTCTAGAAAAAGCTCTCATCCCAGACTGTCCATCATAAATCCATTTTCTTAGTATAAGAGCCTGTAGAAATGTAAAACAATAATTCCCGATTCTCCTGTTCCACCGCATTCCTTCAATAGTTCCAAGGAAACGGGAACCCATTACATAATCAGCTGTTTCCATTAAGATGGGTTTGACAATATCAGGAATCTGATCAGCAGGGTATTCATTATCAGCATCAATCATGACACCAATATCTGCTCCATTTAAAACACAAAGCTCCAGCCCTTTACGAACAGCAGCACCTAATCCAAGGTTTTTAGCAAAGGTATGGACATAATCTGCCCCTGATGCCCAGGACTGCTCGACCGTTCGATCATTAGAGCCATCATTTATCACTAAAACCTCTACCTTCACCTTTGGATCGAAATCTCTTGGTATTTTTTGAATGACTTGGGCAATCGACTCTTCCTCATTGAAAGCTGGAAGAAAGACAATTACTTTTTGCTGCTCCATTTATTAAACATCCTTCCTTACTGCCTCTATTAATACTGGACCACGGCTGTGACTTGGATATGGTGCCCCCAACAAATAGGAAATCGTTGAAGCGAGGGAAACCAAGCTATGCTTTTCCTCCACACTTTTTCCTGCTTCAATAGACGGACCATACATAAAGAACGGTACGAATCTTTCACCTTCATCGAGGTGGCCATGTCCACCAATTCCATCAGCTTGACCATGGTCAGCACAAACAATAAACGTGTAATTTTCAAGCTTACCTTTCTCTTTTAACCACTCAAAATATTCTTTAACTAAGGCGTCAGCCTCTTCGATTTTTTGAATATATTCGTTATATAATACTCCTCGGCTATGTCCAGTTTGGTCTGTACTTATTAATTGCACAATTTGCAAATCGGGATCCTGTTCTTCCATGATATTTTTCGCTCGATCAATAATTTTACGATCGACAACATTATTGTGCATTACGGCTGTGAATGTCTCTACATCCTTTCCAAAGGAATCAACAAGATGGGCTACCGCTAATAATGAACCCTTTTTCCCTACTTTTCTTAATGTGTCAAATACGCTCTCTACTTTAATACCCTGCTTCCAAACCATATTCGACTTGATTCCATGTTCAAATGGGTAAGTCCCTGAAAACATCGATGAAAAACAAACGACAGTTCTTGCTGGATATACGGTTTCCATTCTTGTATAGTCTGTTCCATTTTTTCTCAAATAGTCGAGAAAGGGAGTGTTCGCTTCTTCAAAACGCTCTTTCCTCATTCCGTCAATGACCATAACAATAACTTTCTTATTAATGGCATCTGTCCGCTCATCAACATTAGAAGTAAAGGTAGGGATAATCTTCGGCTTCCAATCGAACAGATTTTTATGAAGAATCCAAGAAAACAATAGAATTCCTAAATAGAAGAATACGATGACTCCAATTTCACTTCCCGACCAGGTTTGCTTCTCAATAGTCAAATTCCAAAGTGATAATAACAAAAGAAACTTTGGCAGTTGTTCTTGGGCATTCCCACTTGTTGAATCACTATTTTTTAAAACGAGCTTCCAGAACCGGGTAAAATTCAGCCATGAGGTACCGATGCGCAAATGATAATAAAATGTGCCCCAAAAAAAGACTGTAAAGAAGAAATATAAACCAATGCCAGTAAAAAGCAAACTAAGATTCACATGATCCCAAATGATAAGAAAGGCTGTAAATGGGAGCCATAAATAGTTTCTAAGAAATAATGGATAATCGTACAGGTAGTAAATAATTAATAGAGGTAAGATGGCTAATAACCCTAAAAATAGATCTAAACTGTAAGAAGGGGATCCCAACTTAGATAGGGAATAAATCAACATGGTACCGATTGTAAATATTGGAGTAAACGGCTTCCCTTCATTCAGAAGGTTCCAACACCTTGCCGCCACTTTTTCAAAAGAAGATGCTTTTTTCATTTTTGTCTTCCTCTCATTCTTAGAAACACTTTTATTTGTTTAAAATTTGATGCAGGTGAATGAATCAATAGCAGGAAACCAACGAAATAGGAAAAAATAAACTTATAACTATGGCTAATAAGAGCAACAATATATCCATCCTTTGTCGGAAACCCAAAACTTGTTAAAGCCGCGGTCATGACTGATTCGTATGTAGATATTCCCCCAGGTGTAATTTGAAATACCTGCCCACCGACAGTAATAGAATTGACCCAAATTGACTTATAAATAGAAAGACCATCACCTAACGAAGCTGTTACTCCCCACAAAACAGCGCCTTCCATAGCCCAGCTTAATCCAATCAAGAAAAAAATATAAACAAAATTCCAGCCCTTAAAGCTTGTTCTTAATAATAAGATATGCGTTTCCACAAAGAGTGGACGGTATTTAAAGACTATAAATCCTCCTATTAGAAAGCTTAAACCTAAAAAAAGCAATACTCCTAATGACAAGTGGAAGATAAACGCTTTGGAAAAAGCAACAAGTCCTATTATGGAAAATAACATTAGGAACAACATATCAAGCGATCTGAGCACAACTACAGAATGTGCAGAAATATCAGGACTTATGTTTTTTTCCTTCCAGGACAACACCCCGACCCTTACCGCATCCCCAACCTTTATTGGAGTGATATGATTTACGAAAAGACTTAAGAGAATGCCTTGTAAACAGCTTATAAACTTGGCTTTCTTTCCTAGATATAATCTCCACGCCTCTGCTCTGAGGATAAATGAGGATAGGTAACCCACAGTAACAACTATGATAATCAAAGGATTCCCCAAGAAAAATTTTTTGGACCCATTTAAAAAGTTTTCAGCATGAAAATATCGCCAGGACAACAGGATAAAAATTCCTGCCAAAATGAATCCCATCACTTTAACCAAACGTTTAACTGATTTCCGAAACATGCTTTTTGGCCCATTCTATCGTTTTAGCAAGTCCCTCTGAAAAAGATATAGATGGGGAAAATCCAAGCTGTTGATGTGCCTTCGAAATATCCGCCCATGTGGAATTGACATCCCCTTGGCGAAAACCACCTTGTTTTACAGTTATATCAGGAAAATGCTGCATTAAATACTCAACTAATTCCTCAATAAAAATCGGTTTACCAGACCCTATATTATAGGTACCGACCCTTTCAGTTTGGTTAAAAGCACTAATGATCCCTGTTATACAATCATCTATATATGTATAGTCCCTAGCCGTTCTATTTCCAAACAATGTAATTTCCTGTTTATTCAGCAAATTTTTAATAAACCCTGTAATGGCCATATCTGGCCTACCCCAGGGTCCATAAACGGTAAAAAAGCGAAGGATAGAAATTTTATAGTCAAATAATGAAGAATAGGCATGGCAAAAGGATTCAGCCCCAAATTTAGCTGCTGCATAAGGAGATACCACCTTTCCAATCGCCATCTCTTCTTGAAGCGGAGCGTTCTTTTGTTCTCCGTAAACCGATGAGGAAGAAGCAAAAATAAAATGTTTTACGTTTGATTGACCCGCAAATCGCAGTGCATTAATGGTGGCTTTAATATCGTAGTCAACATACTCATTCGGGGCCGCTATTGAATGTGATACTCCAGGAATGGCCGCTAGGTGTATTACCATTTCTGGCTTGTAGGAAAGAAAGATTTCCTTTACTTCCGCTTCGTCATTTAGAAGACTTTTTTGAATGAAAGCGAACTCTCCTGCTCCACGTGCAAATTCTAGCTGTCGTTTTTTCCTAGCAACAGAATAGTAAGGATGCAGTTCATCGATAATTAAAACCTCATGGCCTTCCGTTAACAATTTCCTTGTAAGATGGGAGCCAATAAACCCTGCTCCGCCAGTAACAATTACTTTCAATGTATAACACCTCTATACTAGTTGGTCATCACGACTTATTATGTACATTATTCTCTCATATCAGAGAAAAAAGGAAAAACCTTGCGTAAGTTAACAAGGTTTTTCCTCTGCATTATTTCGCTTTTTCTACGATTGTATTCAGAGTGGAAATTAACTCGTTCAATTGTTCTTCACCAGCAGCTTTATCTTTGGCTTTTGCTGTTTCAACATATTTCTGTGCTTTTTCAGTTAATGTCTTATAACCATCTTCTCCAAGAAGGGGCTTGATATCTTCGCCGATGATATCGATGAATAACGCACCCTCTAAACCAGTGATAACAGCTTTATCTTCACCTAATAATTCTTTACTCTCACCATACTCAGAAATGGCAATTTTTGCAAAACCACGAACAAAAGCTTTATTAACAGCAGCTGGATCAACTGCTTTTACATCAGATTCAAGATTGAATTGTTTTTCAATTAATGCAGTTTCATCAGCTGCATGTTTGTTCAAATAGCTATATAAAGATTGGAAGAATGCCCAGCCTTCTGCCTGTTCTACTTTGGCTAAAGCAGCATCTTTCCCCGCTTCAGCTGCAGCCTTTGTTGCATATCCATTGGGAAGTGCACCCGTTGCTAGATAGAAGGTCTTCATTAACGTTTTGTCAACCACTTGCTTACCTAAGTTAAAGCTTAGTTGATCATTGTTTTTAATTGCTGTTTCTATTTCGCTAAATCCACCATCAATTACACTGACAAGGTTTGTTCCATAGGCAGCATCACGCTTTTCTACAGTTGATTTTAGAATGGCATAATATCCTTTTGCTTCTTCTAATTCTGCATTGACTTCTTCAGTTTTGCCCCATTTTTCAGTTACTTCTGTAAAATCGTGTTTAATAGATGTATAAAATACCTTTTGCATTAATTTATCAAAGATTTGTTTTACGATTACTTTATCCATTGAACCATCTTTACCTGCCGCTAGGGCTGTAGTGATTTTTTCATCGATAGTGTCTTCAAATTCTGCGTCTCGCTGTTGAACCAACTCTTTTAAATTTGTATTATATAATTCTGTCACTTTATCAAAATCAACTTCTTTTCCTTCTTTTGCTTTTTCAAGTTCCGTAATAGCTTCTTTAAATACATCAGCATACTCTACTTTTTCTTTTTCTTCTGCTTCTTTCTTCTCTGATACTTTTTCCTTGTTCTCTACCTTTGGTTTACTAGCGGTTTCTTCCGCTTTCCCACAAGCTCCGAGAACTAATGAAAGGGCTGCCATTGCTGCTAGAAGTTTAAATTTGATTGACATTCTGATTTTCCCCCGGTTTGTATAATTTTTATATTTGATAATGATTATCATTCACAACTCTGATTATAAAGAGAATGATTATCAGTGTCAACTTGTTTTATTATATTTAACTAAATAGTCACATTTTTAACCTATATATATTAAAAAGCCATCTTGTCTTTACAAGATAGCTTTAACACACAATAAAACTCGACTTTTATTTCGCTTTATCTTTAATTGTTTCCTCAAGGTCACTCCAATTTATTATTCTCGGTAAATTTAAATGCCGATTATAGGATTGATCCCTGAGAAAAATTTTAATTGATTCGTTTAATAATGTATTTAAAACCTCTGGTTTATCATCAAAATAATAATCGAGTTTTAATTTTTTAATGATTTCTACCTTTTCATGATCCTGCATTCCATAAAAAAACCTCTCCTCATGAACAGGAAAACCGTTTTCTTTTAACCATTCTTTCGTTCTTTCCCCATGTTCTTTGGGCCTAGCCGTAATATAAAAGATTTCATGCCCCTTCTTCTCTAGTTCTTGTAAAGTTTCGACAGCATCTGGAAAAGCAGGACATGACGTATAATAAATTTCTTCTAAAGAATTACGCCACATTTCTTGCCCTTGTTCATCTGTTAATCCAAAGGGTTCATGTATCTCTACTCTTTTTAAGCTATGAAAAACTTCGATCGGAACATTCTGATTCAACCTTTGATTGTAAATGTTAAAGGCATGCTCGCGTAGATTTATTAATGTATCATCGATATCAAAACCAAATCTCATCACATAATTCCCTCTTTTGAATAAATCGGATAGCCAATAAATTTAAAATCTTTTCCAATTTTAATGATCGATGTATCCACTAAATCCACTGCATCAGACATTTTCTCTATTCCTGCCCCCTCTAAGAAAGTAGGTGCATCCTTTCCACCAATTAATTTGGGTGCAAAATAAAGAATTACTTTATCAATACATTTATTTTCAAGAAAAGAAGCATTTATGGTGCCCCCACCTTCAATTAATACGGATGAGATAAGGTGCTCACCTAATATTTCCATGACATCTTTAGGATTTACTTTTTCCACCCCATTGGTAGGAAAGACTTTCATCCCTAAGGACTTTAATGTTTTTTCCTTATCCTGATCATATTTCTGACACGTAAATATCCAAGTTTCAGCAAGGTTATCTGTTACAACTTTTGAATCTATAGGGATCTTTAAAGTAGAATCCAAAATAACACGAATTGGATTTCTTCCATTTGGAATTCGCGCTGTCAATTCTGGGTTGTCTTTTATTACTGTATTAACTCCTACAAGAATAGCCATATTTTCATTTCTCAGAAGATGGACATCATGTCTGGATTGTTCCGAAGTAATCCATTTACTGTTTGATGCATAAGTGGCTATTTTCCCATCTAAAGTAATCCCTGATTTTAAGGTGACAAATGGTTTTTTCTCCACAATGAATTTATTGAATACTTCATTCATCTTTTGGGATTCCTCTTGATGAACCCCGATTATTACTTCAATTCCTGCGTCTTTTAGAATTTTTACTCCATTCCCTGACACAACAGGATTTGGATCAAGTGTGGCAATTACGACTGTTTTAATACCGGCTTCTACTATTGCAACAGCACATGGGCCTGTCCTGCCATAGTGGGAACATGGTTCTAATGTAACATAAATGGTTCCGCCTTTTGCTGCTTCGCCAGCCATACGGAGAGCGTGAATCTCAGCATGAGGCTCGCCAGCTTTTAAATGGGCTCCGATTCCCACTACTCGGCTATCATTCACAATCACAGCACCTACTAGTGGATTTGGGTCTGTTTGGCCTTTCATTGCACTAGCATTTTTAAGAGCTAACTCCATATAGAACTCATGGTTAGTCATTTGGACAAGTCCCCTTATCTCCTATATGACCTGACTTATTTACTTTTGTCTGCAGATATTTTTCGTTATACTCTGATACATCTCCCCACAAAGGCTTTCTGCCTGCTACCACTAAACCAGCACTTTTTAATGCTTCCAATTTTTTTGGATTGTTAGTCATAAGTGTGACTGGTTTAGAGCGTAATGCTTTAAGGACTTGAATAGCATCCCCATAGTTTCTAGAATCATCGACAAAACCAAGGCCTTCATTTGCTTCAACCGTGTCATAGCCGTTTTCTTGAAGAACATATGCCATTGCCTTACTGAATAAGCCAATTCCTCTTCCTTCGTGGTTAGCTAGATAAAATAATGCCCCTGTTCCATGTTCGGAGATCATTTTCATTGATTGTTTTAATTGGAATCCACAATCACATCGCTTGCTTCCAAATATATCTCCCGTATGGCAGATGGAATGCATTCTAATAATGACATCATCTTCATATTCAAAGTCACCATATACTAAAACGCTTGATTGTTGAAACTCTGCTAAATTTGCAGAAGATAACTTATCAATAATTCTTTCAAAATCCTCTGTTACCTCATCACAATTTAGCCAACAATACCATTTGAAGACAACTGTTTCTCCGTATAAATTAACGGGAAGCCGGATCGGTCCTACTAAATATATCGCACCTTTTTCTGTTTTTATTAATTGAATCTTGTCTTCTAAAACTGAAAGAACTTTAGAGTTAAGAGCTTGTTTCATTTATTTATCCCCTTTTTAAGAATAGTTTTAACAACATTAACAAATACATTCATGAAATGATTTCCTCTCTCCTATTACGCATAAATAAAAATAGGCTATCTTGATAGTACAAGATAGCCTCAAGAAATTACAAATATTTACGATGGACTCCTTTACCATCATAAGAAAATAACATTTTTCTATCTTCAATCATCGATTCGATATGAACAGGTCTGCCCCAAAGCTGTTGGATATACGGAAGAACTTTTTCTAGATATTTAACGTCGAGTTCCACCCCTTCATACCAGTGTTTTAGATATAGTTCCCCATTTTTTAAATAATCGCCATCATTGACAGTGATGTAAGGGAAACCTCCATTTACGCGCATATTTACAAGTTGATCACGAATCTGTTCCCATTGTTTATCAACAATTTTGTAGTCTCTTCCTTGTTTTTGGAAAAGATACATATCTTCTCGCATGACAAGGTCCTTATTTAAGTAATTGCGAAGAAAAGATATATCGGATTCTACTTCACGGACCTCAAACATTTTTTCCCGCCCTGATCCTGGAACCACGCCTCTTCGCTTCATCTCTTCCGTTGGATTGTTATAGCGTTCTTCAATATCCTCAAAAATCTTTATTCCAAGGTAATAAGGATTAATGCCCGTTTTTGATGGCTGTACAACTCCCGCATTCAATTTAGCAAACTCGATTGCCTCACCGCTCGTTAAATCCATTTCCCGTAAAATTCGTTGATGCCAATAGGAAGCCCAGCCTTCGTTCATAATTTTCGTTTCAAGCTGCGGCCAGAAGTAGAGCATTTCCTCCCGCATCATTGTTAAGATATCCCGCTGCCAATCCTCTAACTCTCTGCTATATGTTTCAATAAATAGCAACAGATCCTTTTCTGGCCTTGGAGGAAATTTCTTTTTCCGCGGTTGATTGGTCTCCTTTTTATCTTTTTCATCCAATCTCCATAGATCATCGTATGGCGTTGCTACTTGAAGCTCTAGGTCATCATCTTCCTCGTCGTCTCCAATGGACCAAGATAACTTAGGCCTCATAAGCGATGGGTCTATATGTTCATCAATAGCCAATACCGCATCTAAAAAGGTTTCTACCTCTTTTTTACCATATTGAACTTCATATTGATGAATTCTTTCTGCTGTGGCAGCCATACTTTCGACCATATCACGTTTTGTATTTTGAAAACGAACATTATTTTTAAAGAAGTCACAGTGTGCTAAAACATGGGCAACAATTAGTTTATTTTGAATAAGTGTATTGGAATCAAGCAAAAAAGCATAGCATGGGTTTGAATTGATAACTAATTCATAAATTTTACTCAGCCCTAAATCATAATGAAGTTTCATTTTGTGGAATTGCTTGCCGAAGCTCCAATGTGAAAATCGGGTTGGCATACCATAAGCCCCAAATGTATAAATAATTTCGGCAGGACAGATTTCATAACGCATTGGATAAAAATCCAAACCAAACCCGGTTGCTATTTCAGTGATTTCACTGATCGCATATTCGAGTGAATTACGACCTTCCACATCCATTTTGCCATTCCCCCTTTTCCTCTTACCACAATGTATGAAGGAAAAAGGGGAATGATGAAACAAGATAGAAAAAACAATAGGCTAGTATTGCTTTAATCAGAGATTTTTTTGGCTTCCACTGCAAGTTTCAAGCCAACATGTCGATTCCGTTTCCATTCCTGTTTAAAAATTGAGATGGGGGGATTTGTTTCGCCAACTAAATAACTAATTTCAATGGTCATGGCCGGTCTGTGATAAGTAGTGATAAACCAATCCGTGAAACCGCCTCCCACTGCGTTTTTTTCAGGTTTGGCTAATTTATAGCCGGTTAATTTCGAAATTTTTTTAGCAACAAGTTTATCACGTGTAAGATGCTTGCCATTTTTATAATTCCAATAAATTTCTCTTCCCGCTGTATGATAAGCAACTGCAATTGACGGGTTAATTTCCTTAATAAATTTCGTTAAGGAGAGTACTTCTTTTGATTCTAATGGTTGTTTTCCTTTATAAAGTTTATAGGAGGGTGAAACAGGATCAGGATTAAGATTTTCCCACCCAGCTGGATATTGCCTATTTAAATCTATGCCCATGCCGTTTGCTTTCCATCGTTTAAAGTTATCTGATCCTTCATTTATTTTCACCAAAAGTTTCTGATGTTTAGATGGAAAACTTTTAAGATCATTCTGTTGAATGGCCACTCCATCTGGATTTAACATTGGCACAAACCATAATGATACTTCATTAAGAATATGATTGGATTTAAATCCGAAAAGGCCCTTCTCCTCATAGGAAGCTGCATAAGACTCAAGCATTTTCATTAACATTAAGCTTGTCAGCCACTCCCGCCCATGATGCGAGCCAATCAAAATCACATTTTTCTTGCCCCTTCCGAGCTTGATTGCCCAAATATCCCGCCCAAAGTGAGACGTTCCGATCGATTTGATTTTTATTTTTTCTTGATACTTTTCGTTAATTATTGAAAGGTCATTTTCTAACATTTCATAAGTATACGGTTTATCAGCTTTGACAATTTTAGCGCTTGCGACATTTTCCAGTTGTAGGGATAAAAAGAGCATGACACAAATTATAATTTTAACCATAGCGCCTCCGCCTTGTTCATAATGACAAGAATATATACAGGTAAATGTTGAAAAACGCGTAAACAATGGGTGTCCAACATTTGCTGTGAAAGTTATCGTCTAAATATCATACAATAATCTCAACTCCTAATAAGGAGGAGATAAAAAAAATGAATAAAATGGATTATGATCGAGCTTTATATTATACACATCGATCTGAGTGGGATAATTTGCTGATTTTAATGGTACGAACAAAAGACCAATTTTTATCGAAAAGAATTGAACAATTCCTGCATGCCTACAATTTCGAACGTGATTACAGTGTAATTGAAACCAAACTATATAACCTTCTTCGCTACATTGACCATGCGAATGAAACCGTAGAGCCTGACCCTAATGAGATACCGATGTATAGTCTTTCCTAAAATGATAAGTGAATACAATTTCTGCCTGAGAAACTTATTACAACCGGACCAAAGAATTCCACCAAAAAAACACGGCTTCCTGAAGGAAGCCGTGTTTTAATTTTTTCTTTTCATGATGATGTTCTTAGATCTTATTAAAATTGGATTAAATTTCTTGAACCATTTTCATTTTATCGTCAACTAAAGCCATAAAATCATTTTCAATCGATTTTAGTTTTATCTTGCTTTCTTCTAAACTTTTACTATTGACTCCAAAATAGAATTTCACCTTCGGCTCTGTTCCTGATGGTCTTAAACAAACCCATGAACCATCCTCGAAAGTATATTTTAAAACATTCGATTTTGGTAAATCAATTTCTTCTTCTCCATTATTCTTTACACGGATGCTTGTTAAGTAATCCTCCGTCGTGAAGGTAGTCAAGTTTCCAAGACTCGTAATTGGATCTGATCGGAAAGAAGCCAATAATTGTTGGATTGTCTCCGCCCCTTCCTTTCCTTTTAAGGTTAAGGAACGTAGGCCTTCTTGGTAATAACCATACTTTTCAAATACTTCCATCATTCCTTGATAGAGGGTTTTTCCTTGTTTCTTATAAAAAGCACACACTTCGGTTGCTAGTAGAGCCGCTTGGACTGCATCCTTATCCCTAGCAAAGTCACCAATTAAATAGCCATAGGATTCTTCATATCCAAATAGGAATTTCCGATCACCTGATGCCTCATATTCATTGATCTTTTCAGCGATAAATTTAAATCCTGTTAAGACATCAACTGTTTCTAAATCAAAAGCTGTAGCAATTTTCCTGCCAATTTCTGATGTAACAATAGTTTTTAAAACAACTCCATTTTCCGGGAGTGTTCCTTTTTCCTTTTTCTGTGTGATAATGTAATCAAGTAACAAAGCACCTGTTTGGTTTCCTGTAAGAACAACATATTCTCCTTCAGGATTGCGCACAGCAATACCTAATCGATCGGCATCGGGATCTGTAGCAATGAGAAGATCCGCTCCTACTTCTTTTCCATCACGAATGGCCAATTCAAAGGCTGCATGCTCTTCAGGGTTAGGACTTTTTACAGTCGAGAATTCCGGATCTGGAAGTTCTTGTTCTTTAACGATTGTTACATTTTTATAGCCCAATGCAGATAAAGCCGCACGGACAGGCTTATTAGCAGTTCCATGTAAAGGGGTAAAGACGATTTTAATATCAGTTTCTTCAGCAAGGTTTGGATTCTCTGAAATAGTTCTTAATTTCTCAATATAAGCATTATCAATTTCAGCACCGATCGTTTTAATTAATCCGGCAGCTCTTAAGTTTGCTTCACTATCAACCTCAATTAGTAATTCATTCTCGATCTCGTTTACCTTGGCAATAACCTTATCTGCTCCATCTGGAGGAAGTTGGCCGCCATCTGAACCATATACCTTAAATCCGTTATATTCAGGCGGATTATGGCTTGCAGTGATGACAATTCCTGAAAAGGCATTTAAATATCTTAGCGCAAATGATAATTCAGGGGTAGGCCTTAATTCTTCAAATACATATGTTTGGATTCCTTTTGAGGCTAACGTTTTAGCGGCCTCCATTGCAAATTCTGGTGACTTATGACGGGAATCAAAAGCAATCACAACACCGCGTTGTTTCGCTTCTATACCTTGATTTTCTATGTATCCCGCTAAACCAGCTGAGGCTTTGCGCACAGTATAAAGGTTCATTCGGTTAGTACCAACTCCGATTTCGCCTCTCATACCCCCAGTTCCAAATTCTAAATTCTTATAGAAAACCTCTTCTAGCTGCCCTTCATTCTCCACTATTTCTGTTAATTGATTTCTTAATTCAGCATCTAATCCTTCAAATTCTATCCAACTTTTTGCTTTTTTCTTCCAATCCATTGGTGTCCCCTCCAGTTTCTGTCTACTCTATATTGTTTCTAATTTCATGTTTGTTACTCCTTTAAAAATCTACTGAAATTAGCCGACAATTTTCGCAGTAATATATAATTGTTAATTTCTTTCCTTTTACTATATTACCTTAAAATTACTCATTACTAATAGAAAAAAAATAAAAGCCTGCAATTTTGCAGACTTTTTTGTTTATTATACTAGCAACTCATTATCAGCATTAGAATAAATACTTAGCATGTTTGCTCTGATACATTTTGCCTCTTCAAAATGTTCATATTTAAATGGAAAAAATAATCCAAATTCCTCTAAGGTCTCAACATTCTTATTAAATAATAATGTATACTGAACATCAAGTTGAGAGGCCTCAAGAATAGAGATTAATGTTTGAATACTTGTCATTACCTGAAAGGCATCTTTTAATGTGTTAAAATCTTCAGATGTATGCAAAACCTTTAACTGTTCAAATTGATTAATTTCCTCATCGGTATAGTAAAGAGGAAAAATATCCGAATAGATGTACCTCACCAGTTCATTAATCTCTTCTTCCTGACTTGGTGTGGAGGCAAAAACAATTTTCACTTTTAACCCACCTTTGCCATCGCTTATTTCTGTCTGATTGTATATCATTAGAATAACATAACAAAGACCGTATTTACGGTGGTAATTATAACCTGAAGGAGAATTAAATGCTAAAAACAATGCGAATGGGTGAATGGTTTCAACTAACGATTCCTTTGGAATGGAATGGAAGAACCATTGCTGATATTTTTCGAAACGTATGGGGAGCCCCCAAAAAATTAACTCATTCTTTTAGAATGGAAAATAAGGTTTTACTAAATGGGGATCAGGCTAACTGGAATATCCCTCTTAGTCATGGTTCGAAGCTGCAATTTAAACTTTTTGAGGAAGAAGAATTACTAATCACACCAAACTATATAGATGTCGACATCCTTTATGAGGACGACCATGTATTGGTTCTTAACAAACCGCCATTTATGAATACCCATCCGAATGACCCAAAAGCCGATCTATATACCCTTGTTAATGCGGTGCAATATTATCTGCAATCAAATGGGGAAATAAGAAACATTCGGCAGGTTCATCGATTAGATCGCGATACATCAGGTGCCATCCTTTTTGCTAAACATGCTTTAGCTGGTGCTATTTTGGACAATATGCTCGAAAAACGGGAGATTAAAAGAACCTACATTGCTTTGGTTCATGGGATAGTTAAACATAGAAGCGGAACAATTAAGGATCCAATCGGCCGTGACCGCCATCATGCAACCAAAAGAAGAGTTTCTCCAACAGGTCAAGAGGCACTTACCCATTACATGGTCTTAAAGGCAGACAAAGACAAACAACAATCCTATGTTAAATGTTGGCTCGATACTGGGAGAACCCATCAAATCAGAGTTCACTTAAGTCATCTCGGACATCCTTTAGTTGGAGATACTTTGTATGGCGGGAAAGCAATTATTAAAAGACAAGCACTCCATGCAGCAAAGCTTGAGTTGATTCACCCATTTACTCAGGATAAAATTGTATGTCATGCTCCATTTTTAGATCAACCTGTTATTTTTAAAGATATTGACATATATTCAATTTAGGTTATTGAACCACAAATCATTGAAAAAGCCTCCTGATTTAGGAGGCTTTTTCAATGGTTATTTATCTGTTCTTCTAAAGGCTCTCAAAATGAAGCTTAGCAGCAATACCAATACTGCAGAACCAATGATTGCAGGTACTATTGCAAAATCAGCCACATGAGGCCCCCAGTTACCTAAAATCGCTGTCCCAAGCCACGCCCCAACAAATCCAGCTATGATGTTACCAATGATGCCGCCCGGTATATCTCTTCCAACGATAAGGCCTGCTAACCATCCAATAATCCCACCAATAATTAATGCCCAAATGAAACTCATTTAGAACACTCCTTTTTAGTATTCAATTATTTGTCTCAGGCAGTAGTGGAAATGTACTTAATTTTCATGCTACCTGTACCTTTAAAGTACCCTATTTTCATTTTTATACTCAGAAAAGAAAAAATCTTACAACCTTCCTTTATTACATAAATCAATGAATTTAGGTAAAAGTAAAAAGGTCTCCATCCTAAAAATGAACTATTCAAAAAATTCTAATGTTAAGTTTTTGTAAAGTTACATAAAATTTGTTTCTTTCTTCGACATTTTTCAGATAAAATATCTAAGTTAGTCCACAAGACGTTTTAAATTAAAATGGGGGTAATTACATGGCATTCAAAAAAACTGATAAATTTATGGCATTACTTAGTAATATTTCTGCAAACCTTAAAGAAAGTGCAAATTTCTTCACTGATTATAAATTAAAAAATGTGAGTGATTTGAAAATTTTCTCAGAGAAAATGAAGGAACTTGAAACCAAAGGAGATTCATTCGTACATGAAGTAATCAAAGAATTGAATGATGCTTTCATCACTCCAATTGAACGTGAAGATATTCTTCATCTAGCGATGAGCATGGATGATGTACTGGACGGCCTTGAAGGATGTGCAGCATTATTTGAAATGTACTCCATTACGAATGCAGATGACTATATGAAGAAATTTGTGGATGCTATTCAAGCCAGTGTTCATGAAATTGACAAAGCGGTTGAACTGCTTTCAAATAAAAAGTTACAACAAATAAGAGAACATGCGATTAAAATAAAAGATTATGAATCCAACTGTGATAATATCTTACGCCAGTCGATTAAAAATTTATTTACGGTTGAAAAAGATCCAATCCGTATCATTCAATATAAAGAAATCTACGAAAATCTTGAAGATATCGCAGACTATTGCCAAACCGTTGCTAATACACTTGAAACCATTATCATGAAAAATGCTTAAGGAGCAAAAATATGAGCGTTGTATTAATTCTAACGATTTTAATTGTAATTGGTGCCCTTGCATTTGACTTTATAAATGGATTCCATGATACTGCAAATGCAATCGCTACCTCTGTATCAACAAAAGCTCTAAAGCCACGCCAAGCAATTTTGCTGGCAGCCGTAATGAATTTTGTTGGTGCTTTAACATTCACGGGTGTAGCCAAAACCATATCTAAGGATATTGTTGATCCATTCTCACTAACCGGTGGTCATACCGGATCAATTGTTATTTTTGCGGCGCTGCTATCGGCTATTATTTGGAACTTACTCACATGGTATTACGGTATTCCAAGCAGCTCTTCCCATGCAATTATTGGTTCTATTGCTGGTGCGGCAATTGCTGCCAAAGGATTTGACGTAATTAAAGCAGAAGGTTTTATAAAAATCCTTGAAGCATTAGTCCTATCACCGATCTTAGCTTTCACAGTTGGGTATATTGTTTACAGCATTTTTAAAGTCATGTTTAAGAACTTCAATTTAACAAAGACAAACCGAAACTTTCGTTTTATCCAGATTGCTACTGCGGCATTACAATCCTATTCACACGGAACAAATGATGCACAAAAATCAATGGGGATTATCACCATGGCTCTGTTAGCTAATGGTTATCTGCATACTGATGAGGTTCCTTTTTGGGTACAGCTTTCTTGTGCGATTGCAATGGGACTTGGTACTTCGATTGGCGGATGGAAGATTATTAAAACAGTGGGCGGGAAAATTATGAAGATCCGTCCGATTAATGGTGTTGCAGCGGATTTAACGGGTGCAGCGATCATTTTCGGGGCCACCTACATCCACTTACCTGTTAGTACTACACACGTCATCTCTTCAGGAATACTTGGTGTAGGTGCTTCGCATCGTCTTAAAGGAGTAAAATGGGGTACTGCTCAGCGGATGTTAATTACGTGGGTCATTACATTACCAATAACCTCCTTATTAGCAGGTATTATTTATTTTATTTTGAATACCTTCTTTTAAAAAAACAACCAGGAATTTTTTTCTCCTGGTTATTTTTTTAATCCTTTATAATAGTCATTTTTTTTGGTGATATCACTTCTAAATGCCTCGAACTTTCATATTTTTATGTTAGAGGACAAGTTTTGAGGTGAGATTGTGAAGGAAAAAATGACAGCTATGCTGCTTGGGAGTTTGCTATTGAGTCTTGGGGTAAATGGATTTTTAGTTCCCTATCATTTGCTAGACGGAGGGGTAATCGGCTTAGGGCTACTCATTCATTATTTTTACGGATGGCCGACTGGTCTAAGTATTATCCTTTTAAGTCTACCTTTATATGTCTTAGCCTGGTTTTTTGAGCGACGCTACTTCTACTATAGCCTCCACGGACTGATCATTTCTTCGTTTTGTATTGATTTTCTTTCATTTATGAACGGAAAAATACAATTGGGTATATTACCAAGTACAATAATTGGTGGATTACTTGTCGGCATTGGCATCGGTCTTATGCTTCGTTATGAAACAAGTACGGGTGGGACTGATTTACTAGCTCAGATTCTAACCAAATTTACTTCAATAAATGTAGGTATCATTATATTCTTAATCGATGGTCTAGTCATTACGAGCGGCATTCAAATAGTCGGTTTAGAAAAATTTTTTTATTCCCTTCTTACGATCATATGTGTCGGCTTTATGACGACCTTAACTGTTAGTGGTAATAATAATGAGTATTTTCCTTACTATTGAGAAAAAAAAGATTTAAAAGAAACGCTGGTTCTGGTGAGCCAGCGTTTTAATTTGTATTCTTTCCATCCTTAATTTCCGCCGTTCGAAAGGCCTCTTTCATGATTCCATAAGATTTTTTTAACCGTTCATAAAAGGCTGGCTCCTCCCACTTTTTCCAACTGTAGAAAAATGCATCGGTTTGATGCAGCTGATTATTAGTTATATTAGGGAATGACTGCTGGACCTTCCCATTCTCTGTTGTCACTATAGCCACCCTAATTCCGCTTGTTTCAAAGCTGCTTGCCAAACCACTTTCCCACACATTTCCCATTACTTCTCTTAAACTAGGGTCTTTCACATTTAATAGCTGCCATGGAATTCTACCTTCAATAACCTTCATATCATTACTTATACTTATATCCGTTAATGAATCGAATTCTTTATTCTTTGGATTGGCATTCCCAAACTTCAGTTTTCCCGTCTCGTAGCTCTCAAATGGAATAATTGTTTTTGTGGAAGGAATAGTTAATTTCTTAAAAAGAGCAAGTCTAATGGGATGAAACACTCCATTATCCTTTTGTTTAGCATATGGCTGCTCCTGAATCATCTTCAAAAGCTGAGCATATTGATAATAGAATGTATCATAATAGCTATCAACCATGATTCTGGAATTATTAGTTCCTGTAAGTTTTATTAAAAAATCAATTCCATAGTCTGTTTTTATAAAACTCTTACCTGCTAATGGTATATTAGTTTGCCCTTGCTTATTGATGGTATCGAGTAATAGGAAAGTTCCTTGGTTCCTAAAATCAACGGGACGAATATATTTTAGAAGAAAATACAAATACCCATTATCCGAAGAAAACCGAACTTCCTTTAAAGTGTCTTTCTTATCCTTTGTAAGATAACTATTCCTAACTCCAGCTAAGTCCCAATCCATAGAGACACCGTCAACAATGATTTCTTGTTCCTTTTTTACTGGTTCAAAACCTTTTAAACCAAAATGCTGTTCATTTGTTTGCATGTTATTCCAGTATGGTCTTCGGTCTGGGTTATCAAAATCCATCGTGTTCCATGTCCGTTTAAACCATTCATCCTGCCAGGCGAAGACAAGCCCACCCATATAGCCTTCTGAAACAATCGATTGATATAGATACTTATTAATATTCCCTTGTTCCTCTTCCGAATGAAACCCTTGGTTCATCCCATAAGCGTTCTTATGGGTTAAGCCTCTAGAAGCTGGCACACCAAATTCAGCAACAAGTACTGGCATTTGATGGGAAGCACGCAGTTCATTCAGATAGCCGGCATAATTGTTTTTCTTCCCAGTCTTATCAACATAATTAAGGTACGATTCTTCAAAGTTTAGAAAGTCAGGATAGTATGGATATATATGGTAGGATGCAAATAAACCTGAAGAAAACAACTTGGACGCTTTAATATGATTGGGATCAACCGAAACCATGTCCTCATTCTCAAGAGGTTCAGCAGGATGCTTTAACATATCTGTGGTTAACCAGTTAGTAAAACTCATCGAATGCTGCCACATGTATTTATCGGCTTCATAATCAGCGGCATAGTCCATTAAACCAGCCAGCCAGACTTCAAAGGGATTTGCTCTTTCCGTTTTAAAGTAATCCCCTGAAAATTGACCGATAGCTGAATGCTTTTCATTTGTGTTCATAACCATAGCAGGATCCCATTCTGTGCCGACAATTATTCCGAGGACATATTTTGAAATGTCATATTTATAAACTCCAGAAGCATGACCAGACCGCGCAGGAAGCTTAGCCTTTCCATGGATTATATCTATCATATTTTTAATTTCCAGCTTCGCATCCTCTAGATTAACTTTGGCAAAAGCGTCTTGGGTTTGGATGAGATTTTCCTCATTAACCCATGTACCATGAAATAGGAAGAGCGGCTTTTTAGCAATTTGGTTATATTCATAAAAGGCTTCATAAAATTGTGGCGGGTGAAGAGTATAAATTCTGATGGCATTGGCATTCATTGCTCCAATTTCTTTAAACCATCGGAAGTATTCTTCCTTGGTAATTGCCGTCTCCCCAGGAAAATATCCTGGCTTTCCAATCCCCATGTTTACGCCCTTGATCAACAGATTCTCCCATTTTCCATTCTTTTGAACCTGTATATAGGAATCTCCTGTTTGGCTATTTGACTTTATTCCATCACGGTCTGCCACTTCTACTTTTTCTTGATTTGCAATGTGGTGCAATCCATTTGCTAAGATGTCCTTCATCATTGGAACGTATGATTTCCAATAAAAAGAATTCTTTGCTCCAACATTCCTTTTCCATGTATCCAAGCCCTTTGTTTGGTAAATTTCAGGAACCTCGGATTCATCTGCATAATCTCCTGAGAAATAATAGGAGGAATACTTAGCATTTTCGTGATAAATAACTGCAGGAAAATGGGTTGGTATACCATATTTTTTAAGCGTTTCCTTTGCTTTCTTTGAAATTGGCAGCTGATAAGCTGCTATTATTTCATCCTTATCTTTAGCATCAATAATATCGAACCAATAGGTATACTTCCCATGAATATCGCGTGTAAAATGTTTCTTTCCTTTATCTGTTAATTGAAAAAGAAGCCCCTCATCATGAACATCCTTTTCCCCTATGACAACTACATAATTATTTTTACTGACAAAAACGAACCCTTCACCAGTAAAGGACCATTTCTTGTTTTGTTCCTCATAATTCTCCTTTACCCATTCAGGTACTTCCGTACTTTTAAGGTCCGAAAAAAATCGTCCAATCCAGCCAGACCATTCTACATTTAGTAAATTAGAAATCTCAGCTTTGGCGGTTTCTGATGTAGGGCTCGCAAAGGTATTAAATTCAGCTATTAATGTTTTTCCTTTTGACTGGATAAGTGCTTTTTCAATTAGATTGACTTCGCTTGATTTAAGTCCGCCGTATATTTTTTCGGACCTTTTTCCCGACAGATTCTGTCCGAAAAACTCTTCTTTATAAACCCCGTATTGGTCTGTTAAATAGAAAACATCATATTTTTTTAAGTCCTTAGGAAGGGGGGCAATCGTATATTTCTGTCCTTCTTTTGGTTCAAACCCCTTATAGTCATCGATCACCGAATAAGGGCTTTGTCCATTTTTATAATATTTAGCATTGTTTAATATCCAAACAAGCCCCTTATGTTCTCTGTAGGAAGGATTTGGCACAGTCTTGTCGACAATTAATACGTTTAATTTTTTCACAGGCTGAATTTGCCATAACCAAAAGGGGCATGTCAAAATTATAAAAAATAGAATTGTATAAATGATTAAATTGATGGGTTTTTTCATTCGGAAACACCTTTTCTCTTCATTTCTCCCCAACTTCTATCCCCGATTATCATTTGCCATATTCCCTCACATCGCCAGAGTACGGTCATAGGCCTGTACCATATAGTTTCAGTTAAAGAGTATAAAAATAGCTTGATGATATCTGTTACTTTTGGATACCTTGTTAAGCTCCATTCTTCTAAAAGAACAGCAGTCATAGAAAAAATAGACCCATATAAACAGGAAAGAAGAAACAACAAAATAGAAAATTCAACATAGATCCCGCCCAAAAATAAACAAAGGATCATAAAAAGATATCCTAATAATTCAATAACTGGACCCAAAAATTCAACAATCCAGAAGTATGGAAAAGATATAAGACCAATCGATCCGTATTTTGGATTAAATGTTATCTTTCTATGAGTCCATAAACTTTCAAATAGTCCTCTATGCCAGCGACTCCTCTGCCTTCGTAAGAATGTAATGTCTTCAGGAACCTCAGTCCAACAAACAGGGTCAGGAACATACACAATCTTTTTCTTTGTATTCTTTTCTTTTAAGAGTCTATGGATTCTCACGACTAATTCCATATCTTCCCCAACCGTATCTGTTTTATAACCACCTGCAGCAATCACCCAGTGCTTGGAAAAGACACCAAACGCCCCAGAAATAATTAATAAAAGATTGTGACGGCTTAAGCCAATTCTCCCCATCAAAAAAGCTCGTAAATATTCGATGATTTGCATTACGACCAATGGTTTATTGGATAACCCGATTTTTTGAATATGTCCGTTTATGATTTGGCAGCCATTCGCGATTCGAACACTCCCACCTGAGGCAACAACTTCTTCATTTGAATCTATTATAGGCTTCATCACCTTTAAAAAGGCATCTGGCTCAAGAACTGAGTCGCCATCTAAAGAGCAAAAATAAGGGTAATGGGAAAAGTTAAGACCGACATTAAGCGCATCCGCTTTTCCCCCGTTTTCCTTGTCAATAAGAAACAAATTTGATAAAACGTCTGACTGATAAATCCTGCCAATTGGTTTTGTTTCCACCTGTTTTCTAACCACTTTTTTTATTTCCTTCATACCATAGTGTTCAATCACTTTTTCAAGCGTATGGTCAGTTGACCCATCGTTCACCACAACCACTTCAAATGTAGGATAATTAACACTTAATAATGAGCGTACACTCTGAACAATACCTGCTTCTTCATTGTAAGCAGGTACGATAATTGAAACAGGTTTGGTATAAAATTCATCCGAGTAATCTTCATAAGCTTGAACTCTGTCTAGTTGGTATTCCTTCCGAAGCTGGAAAAAGGAAATAACCAAAATAACGGAGTAGAAAGAAATGACAATTACCATATAAACTGCAATAAACCAAGCAAAAGCAGTTACAACATCTCCCCAGTTTAAAATTATCATTATTTATACCCCTTTATGAAGCCATTCCCAAGCCATGTCCTTGGCAAATGCATCCTTTGATGTTTCAAATACTTCACGCAAAATCTCGTGCCCATTTGGAAATTGACAGATTGCTTGGCCGGCCTGCGATCGAACCCACCATGTTTGATCATGTAAAAGTTCAATCAATCTCGATATACCTTTTACTTCTTTTAATGAACCCACAAGTTTAGCGGCTACCATTCTTTCTTCCCACTTGGTGGAATATAAAAGTTCTAAATAGGGATCTGAATTTTTTACATAACCAATTTCCGTTAATGCCTTTAAGGCTCTCAGCTTGATTTCCCCTTTATAGGTAGAAAAAATATTTTCAAGAAAAGATAGATAATTAATCTCTTTTTTCATCGAAATTACATCAAGAATTGCTTTTTGTAATGGTGGGCTGCTTATATGAAAATGTAGAATAAACTGTTCAAATTTTTGTTGTTCGAGGCGTATTAAGATATTACGATACTCGAATTCAGATAAAGAATTGTAGTGGATTGTCAGCATTTCAAATAAATTTTCATATTGAAATAAAGCTAGGATTCTCAAGGTATGAATAAGTTCTTCATGGGAAATTCGTTTTTTCTGGGATAGCTTATGTATATCATCGATAAGTAGGCTTAGTTTGAAATCCTCAATATAATAGAGGGTATTCATCCGTTGACTCCACTTTTTGCTTTTAAGCTGCTTATGATAATACTCTGCTAAATACATGGATGCTAATTCTGATAAACGTTTCTTTTCATCCTCGCCCTCTAAAACTTTACTATACATGCTTAGAAGTTTTTCGGTGGCTTTCCGTTCAAGAACTGATTTAGGATTCATTCCCCTAGAATATCCTCCCTCCATAAGCATCGTAAAAAGGATGGATTGATAATTTTCTATATATTGTTCAATCGCCTTTCTGTTTTTAATATCTAATGCTTTTCTTATCGTTAAGTATATTAGTAAAACCATTAATAACCCTAAAATGGTTATCGTTAAAATTGTTAGGAAAAATAACTCATTTCTCAGCATTCTATTTCATCCCTTTGATTAACCGTTCTATCCTAGATTGAAGTTCTTTAATACTAAAAGGTTTGGTCATATAATCATCTGCTCCAAGCTTTAATGCACGTTCAATGTCCATTTCACTTTTTCTCCCTGTCAACATAAGGACATGAATATTTCTTCTATTTTCTATTTTTTTTACTTTTTGGAGGATTTCGATTCCATCCATGACAGGCATGACACCATCTAGTATTAAAAAATGATCTCCTTTTTCCGCTAGGCGCTTGGATTCAAAAAATTGTAGACCATTTTCAAATGCTTCCAGGTTCAGTTCGTAATGATTAAAATCCATTACCTTGAGTATTCTCATTAGTATTGTTCGAATAATCGCATCATCATCAATAACCGAAATGAACAAGGTTTTTTTCGTAATTTCATTAATTAAGCCCATAAACGCTCTACTCCCTGATTGAAGATCATTTCCTTATGATGAGCAGACCTTCGCGGTATTTGATTCATTGCTTTTACTATTCCCTTTTTTTCTAACAGTTTGAATGAATCTAAAGTTTATTATTAATAAAACCATGTGTTACGCGTAAAATACAGAAAGTGTCGAAAAATACTAATTTTCGTCGAATTCCCCTGATTTTGAATGTAGAAAAAAGGGATCCATCAAATGGATCCCGAATTTCTGCTTATATAAGATTTTTTACTTTATTTGTGCAGCTGTCCATTGCTGCCAATATCGATCCTCTAAATTGCTTTTCCTCAAGGGTAACAACTGCTTCAATCGTTGCACCGCCTGGGGTACATACATTATCCTTAAGTTCACCAGGATGTTTTCCAGTCTCAAGAACCATTTTTGCTGCACCCAGTACGGCTTGAGCAGCTAGTCGATAAGCCTGATCCCTAGGTATTCCCTGCCTTACCCCCCCATCTGCCATAGCTTCTATTAGCATATAAACATATGCTGGTGAGGAACCACTGATTGCAGGTACGGCATCCATTAGTTTTTCATCTAGACGCTCGGTTTTACTAAAGGTGTGGAACACACTCTCGATCTCATTTAACTCGTTTTCGGAGAGATATTTATTTGCACAAATTGCACTCATTCCTTCTCCGACCACAGAAGGAGTATTAGGCATTGTTCGAACAACCTTTACTTGGAATCCAAACGACTGTTCAATATCTATTAATGTAATTCCGGCTGCAATCGTTACAATGATTACAGACTCCTTTATATCATTATTTATTTCTTTTATGACAGTGTCATAGAGATCGGGTTTAACAGCAAGTATGAGTACGTCTGCAAACCTAGCAACGTCCCTATTATTTAATGAAGTAATAATACCGTATGTTCGTTCAATTATTTCAATCGTTTTTTCTGTATTCGCACTAGCCATGATGTTTTCTATTGGAATCATTTGTGAATTTACAATTCCCCCAATCATAGCCTGAGCCATTTTTCCAGCTCCAATAAAACCTATTTTTTTCTTCATGTTAACTCCCCACCTATTTATACATTTCATTCTCCAGTACGATTATATTTTCTGCGTACGTAGTTCTCCCTATTTCTTTTGTATTTTCAACCAACCTATATATATTATCACAGCATTGTTTTGCACCAATAACTAATAACGGCACACCGATAAAATCAATTTTTAAACCTCTTGAGAAAAATCCCCCCATAGACATTGCAAAAGGCACCGTTGGTGAAGTATTGGAGAAGACAATTTTCTCATCAAATTTAAACTTCTCTTGCAGCAATAAACACATTTCTTTTAATGCAGGCACCACATATTTGTTCCTTTTCCGTCCAATAGTGTATACAGAATGTCCATCTTCATCGATCCCATGGAAAATAATTTTCCCAAAATCGTCTTTTGTTAATTTATTAAAATATTTCACATTTAATATTTCTTCTTTCGTAAGTTTCCGTTCAGATTGTGGTAATCGTTTTAAATGATAGGCCGCTGCTATAGAAGTTGTATGTGTCCCGCCAAAATCATTATAGATATAAATCATGGTATCATCCTTTTATTTTTACTATGTTTATTATGCACAAATAAGCAACTGCCAATTCTTGATACAGTCACAAACATATCGATTTCCATTCTGTTTTAGATTTCATTGACTGGCATTTTATCCTGGATTGTATTTCGTGGTTTTTATGATTATTACAAATGAATTATCAATTCCCGTCCTTAAACCCAGAACTAACTGGTATTAAAACAATCATTTTTTTAAATTCTTATTTTTTGGTGAGTTTTTGTAGTTTTTAGTAGTTCTTATTATAAATTAAAATTATCCTTTTTTAGAACAAATATGAAAGCGCTCAATAAGATTTATCCGGAATTAACGGGCAGTAAGATCCCACTGATGGAAGTTTCACTTGTTTTCATTTTGTTTCCTATTGCTCCTAATTGCTTTTGTTGACCCTTGGACATGTTATGAAAAAGGGGAAAAATCATCTTTTAATGGGGGAAGCTTTTCATGTGGGTAATCACCGTCTATTCAAAGGAAAACATTACCATGTTTGAATTTAACGCAGAAAACGAAGCAAGAGAAGCTTGCGAGAACATTCAAGACTACAAGATTCTTTCCGAGGTTGTTTACTTTAATGATCATTATGTTGCTTAGCTACTGTTTAAGATCTTTACCAAGAGGTCTGAGAATTTTTTAACTCTTTGTTTACTAAAACAAATATCTATTAAATTAAACAAAAGGAGAGACATTGTATGTCAACTTTACGTGAAGAAGCATTAAAGATGCACAAGGAAAATAGAGGAAAACTTGGTGTTCATTCAAAAGTTCCAGTACGCAATGCGAAAGATTTAAGTCTCGCTTATTCTCCAGGTGTAGCGGATCCATGCTTGGAAATTTATGAAGATGAAAGCAAAGCGTATGAATACACCATGAAGGGGAATCTTGTTGCCGTTGTTTCAGATGGAACCGCCGTACTCGGTCTTGGGAATATCGGCCCGAAAGCTGCCATGCCGGTCATGGAAGGTAAAGCATTGTTATTCAAATCGTTTGCAGATGTGGATGCATTCCCGATTTGCTTAGATACAACAGATCCGGACAAGATTGTGGAGGTCGTTAAATTTTTGGAACCGACTTTTGGCGGAGTGAACTTAGAAGACATCGCAGCACCACAATGCTTTGAAATTGAAGATCGGCTACGAAAGATTTGTAATATTCCAGTTTTCCATGATGATCAGCACGGTACAGCAATTGTAACAGCGGCTGGGTTGATCAATGCTTTGAAACTAGCAAACAAAAAGTTAGAAGAGATTCGCGTTGTCGCAAACGGTGCCGGATCTGCCGGCGTGGCGATTGTCAAGTTACTGCTGCATATGGGTGTAAAAGACGTCATTTTATGTGATACAAAAGGAATCATTTATGAAGGACGCCCGTTCGGAATGAATCCATTTAAAGAGGAAATGGCTCGTATCACCAATAAAGAAAAAAAACAAGGTACATTGGCAGATGCTCTTGTGGGAGCAGATGTGTTTGTGGGGGTATCGGCCCCAGGTGTCGTCACGAAAGAAATGGTTCGTTCAATGAATCATAGTTCAATCATTTTTGCTATGGCAAATCCGGTGCCTGAAATCATGCCTGAAATTGCAATTGAAGCTGGGGCACTCGTCGTCGGAACAGGTCGTTCTGATTTTCCAAATCAGGTCAATAACGTACTAGCATTCCCTGGTATTTTCCGTGGTGCTTTGGACGTTTTCGCCAAAGAAATCAACGAAGAAATGAAACTGGCAGCCGTTTATGCGATTGCCGGATTAATTGCAGATGAAGATCTTCACGCTAATTATGTGATTCCAGATCCATTTGACCGTAGAGTGGCGGCTCATGTAGCAGAAGCCGTTGCTAACGCAGCAATGGAAACAGGTGTTTCGCAAAAGCTTGTTAATGCGGAAAAAGTGAAAGAGCGCTTATTAGCGTTGGCAGATGAAAAACGACCTGCTTTAGTATAATCCAGTCCTAATTAACGATCAACTAAGATCTCATATTATTCGTAAGGGTACATATTGACGAACAAGTAAAAAGCCTGAATCCAATTAGGATCAGGCTTTTTTGCTTCTTAAAATCAGTATCATGTTAATTGCCTTAATGTTGAATGACAATAAAGTTGTTTAAAAACGCCAATCATGTTATTCCATTAAAAGGGCCAGATTGTTGAAGAGGGGATTGTAAATATTTTTTTTATTTTTAATGATTTTAGTGGACTATCTGAGACTAGATTAGATTAATTGTGGTGAACCATACCATAAATTACAAATTTCTTTATCAAAATTAAAAGTCATACATGATGTATTCACTCTACGGATGTCCTGGTCGAATATTATCCTAAATTGTATATTTAATGGGTTCAGAGCAAAAAACGTGAATTTTGCACGCTAAGCCAATTTGAACATAAAAATAGCCGATACGATTGTAAAAGGATGACTATGCTTCCAAGCTGCCGGAAGTCTAAAATGATGGCTTCCCCCGCGAACCACACAAAAATATTCACCATGACAATACCTTCCAATTGGAATTTTGAAACATAATGTCAACTATGTTGTATTCCCTTGATGTCGGTGAGAGGTATAGACTAGGTTAATAAAATGCGGTTACAAAAAAGAGCATCTATCTTAAAAAGATAATGCTCTTTAATTTATATGTATTATTTTATTTAAAAAGTTTAGGAAGCCTTGCACTCTTTAGCGTTCTTTAGTTCGCTTAACCTTTCTTTGATTAACTCTCTTTGTTCCTCGGTAATAATAAAATCCGTAAGACGCTCCTCAAAATGAGCAATACGTCTTTCCAACTCCTCTATAGTAAGGTTATTAGTATTCTTCATAAACCCACCATCTCCTCTTATTATAATTTATATATAATTAATATTCTTCATAAAATCCTTCAAAGCCGCTATTTGCAGCGGGATATTCAAGTAAAGGAAGCTATCCAAAATCTATTCCTCAAGTGGAAGTTCCATTCGAAATCCTTTTAATCCCAGGATCCCGTATTTAATTTGCCCATTGTTTCATAACTTGTTCTTTTGCTATACGATAAACTTCATGTTCTGTTTGATTTTTGGCAGCTATTACGTTGGTTTGATAAACTTTACCTTTATGTGTTACATAGATTGTATACTTATACATTTTGTTCTATCTCCTTTATATAATTCTAATAATTCTCACTCTTTGTTATTCCACTTCTCCTATAAATCCAATTTCATTTAGTTATCCCTATAAATGTTTTTTAACTTTTTTTTATTTTACAAATAAAATGAAAGTGATTAAAGCTAAAAAAAAGGTCAAGATTTGACAAATTCTGAACTTAACAAAAATTAATATACTCACTAGCAACGGTAATGACTGGCAAAGTCAATAAAATCAACAAACTTTTTATGATTCTAATCTCTTATGTAGTTTGTTACACTTCTTAGAATGCAGAAAAATGTCGAAATATAAAAACTAAAAAAGGCCGACTATCCTTCAAACTAAATTTCCCCAAAGTAAAAAAGCCACCTGATAAGATGGATTTCTTACTTATTTATTAATACAGATAGGTAAGGCTTTAAAGTTATCGCCACCTTTTCCCCCTTCTTTTCAAGTATTAAGTCATTTAGATAATTAATTCTCTCGGCAGATTCTATGAACTGTATTCGTATATACACCAAAATTTGTAAAATAGACTTACTTTTAACCTATGTTATTAAAAGGACTTCAAGTCACACTTTATATCTTTGTTATAGCTATTATTTTAGGATTTTTAATTGGTTTAGTAGTTGCTTTGTTAAGACTTTCACCAATCAAGATCCTGAATTGGGTGGCAAAGGTGTATGTTGATGCGATTCGAGGAACACCTTTTATTGTTCAATTGTTTTTTATTTATTTTGGTATAAATTCATTCCAGTTGATTTCTTTAAATAGTACAACAGCGGGAATAATCACCGTTGATTTCGTCGAAAGGAGAATTCAGCTTCGATGAGTATTATTTCTGTTAAAAACTTAAGAAAATCTTTTGGAAACATAGAAGTATTAAAAGACATTAACGCAGAAATACAAGAAAAAGAGGTTGTTTGTGTAATAGGTCCATCGGGATCTGGTAAGAGTACATTTCTGCGGTGCTTAACTCGCCTGGAGGAAATTTCAGGCGGAGAGGTTGTCATTAATGGACATGATATTACTAACCCGAAGATCAATATAAACAAAGTTAGGCAAGAAGTTGGGATGGTATTTCAACAATTTAATTTATTCCCACATAAAACGGTTTTAGAAAATATCACGATGGGCCCTATTAAAATTCACAGAATGGAGAAAGCCGAAGAGGAAAAAATAGCGCTTGAATTACTTGATAAAGTAGGACTGCGAGAAAAAGCAAACAGTTATCCGGGAGAACTATCCGGAGGACAAAAACAACGGGTTGCCATTGCAAGGGCACTTGCAATGAATCCAATAATCATGCTTTTTGACGAGCCCACATCGGCACTTGACCCTGAAATGGTCGGAGATGTTTTAGAGGTAATGAAGCAACTAGCTAAAGAAGGGATGACCATGGTCGTTGTTACCCATGAAATGGGCTTCGCACGTGAAGTTGGAGACCGTGTTATTTTCATGGATGGAGGATATATTGTAGAAGAAAATAAGCCAAACGAGTTATTCGGTAACCCTCAGCATGAGCGAACTAAAGCTTTCTTAAGTAAGGTACTATAAAATAATAGTAGTAGCTACTTCAATAAAATGAGAACCGTCAAGACTATTCTCCGATTCATCTTTTAAAAGGTTGCATCAGTTATCAAGACCTAATTCGTAAAAAGTCATAAAAAATAAAGGGTGATGCATATTATCATGTATAATATGTATCACTCTTTAACTTCTTGTACAGTTCATATAAAAAATGTTTGAATTTCTCAACTCTGCTATATAATCTATTGTTTAGAAACGCTAATCTGTCTTTTGCGTTATCTTGGGTTAAAATATCAACCCCGCTATCAATCCTTTTTGGGACATGTTCCCCCTTAACTGCTTTTATTGCTTGTTTTACGCTTAAATACCCCATATCATAAGGATTCTGCGTCACTGTAGCGCTCAGTTTTCCTGCATCTACAGCTTCCAACATTTCTATAATGCCATCCGTTCCAACTATAGGAATTATCAAGCCTTCTTTTTCTGCTGTTTTTAATACATTTAGGGCAATTAAATCGTCAGTAGCAAGTACCCCTTGGATATCTGGATGATTCTGCAAAATATTTTCTATTACAGATATTGTCTTTCCAAATCGATCTTCTCCTAACTGTTCTGTGGCAATCTCGATTCCGGCTTTTCCTAAGACCTCCTTCGCTCCCTTTAACCGCTCCACCTCAGCATGATCTTTTAAAGTTCCATGAATAATTGCTACTTGATCCCCTGGCTGCAGCATGGATCCTAGCAGTTCTCCTGCCATTATGCCCAATTTAAAGTGATCCGTTCCTATATAAGTGACTTTATCTTTCCAGTCAGCGTCTCTACCAGCAAATAATACGGGAATGTTATTTTTCTTATATTCCATCAATACTGGAATGGTAACGGAGGGGTGCATGGGAGTAACGATCAGTGCATCCGGATGTTGTCTTAAAACTTTTTTCAATGTATTAGCTTCATTTCTAATGGGATTGATGGAATCAGGTGCTATCACTTGACCATCTATGTCAAAATCATTAAACGCTTTTTTAGCTCCTGATTCAAAAATTCTCCAATACTCTAAGTCTAAACTTTTCGCAACAACTACCACTTTAAGCTTCTCATCTTCTTTCAAAAAATGAACGATAAAGCTTATTGAAACTGTAAGACATACTAATGAAACGATCCTTTTCTTTTTCAATATTCTCCCTCCTAATGGACGATCGGGATTTTATGCGTGTCATAAACTATAAACCAGAAATTTAAATATTAAGCGCTTTCACATTCTCTTTAATAATACTTTAGGTTTAATTTATAATATGAACTACATAATCCTACGGAAAAATACAAAACAAGTTGAAATCGTTGGTTAAACCGATAATATCCGATCGGAATGAAAAAAAGAAGTTATTTAAGATAATGAATATTTCTAGTTGCATAATACTTATTCTCAGCAATTAAAAGCCCATCAGATAAATCTGATGGGTTCAGAGAGTAGACAAACCCCTTTTTCAAAAAGTTATCTGAAGAAAAAGGGGTTTTGTTTCTTTTTTAGTTAAATATTTGGTTATTATCCTGAGAAAAAATACCATATATTGATG
>NZ_JBPXRO010000040.1:0-45418 GCF_051842875.1 Neobacillus sp. C211 | reverse complement strand
ACGTGAACACAGGAGTGTCCACGTCTTTTCTAATTAATATTGAAACAAATCACTGGATAAGTATCGTTCCCCCGTATCACATGCAATACAAACGACCACATCATCTGGAGTTAACCGTCTGGCAACTTCTAATGCGGCGAAGCAAGCACCGCCAGAGGATGGTCCGACTAGAATTCCTTCTTCGACAGCCAACCGACGTGCGATATCATAGGCATCTTCATCATTGATTTGATGGATTTCATCATAGACATTTTGATTAAGAATAACTGGGATAAAACCTGGGCTTGTCCCAACCAGCTTGTGTTTACCTGGTTTTCCGCCTGATAAAACAGGCGAGCCTTTCGGTTCGACAACATGGACCGTTAAATTTTCATAATGCTCTTTTAATGTTTCCCCTGTGCCAGTGATGGTTCCTCCAGTTCCAGCTGTTGCGACAAATGCTGCCAGCGGTTTACCGATTTCCTTCATCGCTTTGATAATTTCAACAGCAGTAGTGAATCGGTGCGCATCTGAATTTGCGTGATTTTCAAATTGCATGGGGACAAAACTATTTGGAATCTCACTTGCTAATTCAAGTGCTTTTTGGATGGCTCCTGGCATTTTTTCAGCCCCAGGTGTAAGGACAACCTCAGCCCCGTATGCCCTTAGGATGCTGATTCGTTCTTGTGTCATCGTATCGGGCATCACGATAATCGATTTATAGCCGCGAGCAGCAGCATTCATGGCAAGGCCAATCCCTGTATTTCCACTGGTCGGCTCAATAATCGTTGAATCTGCTGTTAATTTTCCAGCCTTTTCTGCTTCGATAATCATATTAAAAGCTGCCCGGTCTTTAACGCTCTTGCTGGGATTAAAGTACTCCAGTTTTAAATAAACCGAGGCCCCGTCCTTTGGTGCTAATCGATTTAGTTTCACTAATGGTGTATCCCCGATTAATTCAGCGATATTGTTGACTACTTTCATAGGGACCTTCCTTTCAATACCTTGAAGTAAGTTCTAAAATTATAGTTTCCTATCTAATAATAAATAAATTTATGCTCTATGTAAAAAATATCGGGTAATTGCCTGTTTGCTAATAGATACATTTAGGACAAAATAGACTAAAATTAACTAAAGAAAGGAAGATAACAATGGAACATCGATCTCATTTTTTCTTTGCCGTAAGAATACCAGAACAATCAAAAATAACGATGCAAGAACATATGGAAAAAATAAAGGAACGAATCCCATTTAGCCGCTGGGTTCATTATCAAGATTTGCATATAACCCTAGCATTTCTAGGCAGTGCTCCACCTGATAAACTTGCACTTGCAGAAAATAATGTTAAGGATGCCCTCAAAGATGAGAAAGCTTTCACCCTGAAAATCAACAAACTTGGATTTTTCGGAAGTGCTGATTCTCCTCGTGTTTTTTGGGCAGATACCGATGAAAGCAAACATTTACAAGCCATCAGAAAAAAGGTGTTTTCTGCTTGTGAGAATGCAGGGTTTCAACTTGAAACCAGACCCTTTCGACCTCATATAACACTTGCTAGAAAGTGGGGCGGGGTCCATCCTTTCCAAAAGGCAATGCTTGATTTATGGGAAGATCTTCAGCCTAACCCTCTCTCATTTGAAGCAAGTGAAGTAGTATTATATCGGACAAACCTTAACAAAACACCCAAGTATGAAGCCCTAAAAGTATTTCCTTTAAATTACACAAAAACATAAAATTAAAATAAGGGTTGGTAATATGAAACAAATTTACTTTATTATTAATCCAAAAGCTGGAAATGGCGACTGCTTTAAGATTTGGGAACGGGTAGAACAGCAACTCAAAGTTGAACAGGTTTCCTACCTTGCATTCTTTACCGAATATCCAGGCCATGCAAATATCCTTGCTAGCCAAATTACGTTAAAGGACCCTGAGCAAAAGATGATCATCGCTGTTGGCGGAGATGGAACGATGCATGAAGTGGTAAATGGAGCAGTGAAGGATAATAATATTACACTGGGATTTATCCCTGGTGGGTCTGGAAATGATTTTTCCAGAGGATTTCAAATTCCTGTCGACCCCGTGGAAGCATTAGCAGTGATTCTCCGCCTCGCGAAACATAAAGGTCTGCCTATTGATATTGGGAAAATTACCATGGATGATTCGAATCAGCACTATTTTATTAACAATGTGGGTGCTGGGTTTGATGCAATCATTTCTTATGAAGTTAATCAATCCCGGATGAAGGCATTACTCAATAAACTTTCGTTGGGCAGGTTGGTTTATGTTTATTTTTTATTAAAAAAATTATTTACTTATAAAACCTCAACAATTGATTTATCAATTGACGGAGAAAAGCATATATTTGAACAAACATGGTTTGTAACGGTTTCCAACCAACCATATTATGGCGGTGGAATGAAAATTGCCCCTGTTGCCGAGCCTGATGATGGACTTTTTGATATAACCGTTGTTAAACGATTATCAAGGTGGAAGCTTTTACTCGTTTTTATCAGTGTGTTTTGGGGGAAGCACATCTATTTTAAAGAAGTGAAAACTTATACAGGAAAGGATGTTTCTATCCAATCCCCTTCAGCCCTTTTTGTTCACGCAGATGGGGAGCATATTGGATTTACTCCTTTGAATATACATCTTCAAGCAAGAGCTTTGGAAGTGTTGTCGAGAATAAAACGTCCGGAAGAAGTGGAGTTGAAAGAGAGGGACTCGAATGATTGCTACTGACCGAAATTTCTTTGCCTATCTAGATGAGATGAAGATCATTACGATTCTTCTACCACTTTCCTATCATCACGGTTTGTCATCCGCTTTCTTAATTTCTAGTGATTTTCAAGAACATCCCTTGAAAATCATCGAGAAGAGACAAATAGATAATAATATGAAATATATTTGTGAATTTTCAAAAGATTATTCCTTTGAAAAACAATATGTGATTATAGATGAACATGGCGGGAAAACAGACCTGCATATTGGTGCAGTGATTCGAACGGACGCCTTTGACGAGAAATTCTATTATGACGGTAATGACCTTGGTGTTACGTTTCATGCTGGCCAGACCTGTTTTAAGCTATGGGCCCCAACCGCCACCCAAGTTAAATTAAAGTTACGTCCTGCTAATAGCAGCTTTTCAGAAATTGTAAAAATGAAACGAGAGGATCGCGGCATATGGTCTGTTACTGTCAACCGTGAATTAGAATTCTATCAATATAGTTTCCTCATCCTTGTTAATCAAGAATGGCGAGAGGCTACAGATCCTTATGCTAAGGCTGTGACGGTCAATGGTGAGCTTGGAGTGATTGTGAGGCTTGAGAAAACACATAGGCCGCGTCCAAACTTACCCGCTATTGAAAATGCCGTAGATGCAATCATTTATGAAACACATATCAGAGACTTAACGATCCACCCTAAAAGTGGTGTAAAGAATAAAGGACTTTATCTAGGTGCAGGTGAGCTAAATACAAAAGGGATCGACGATGAACCTACAGGATTATCTTATATAAAAGACCTTGGTATTACCCATATAGAATTCCTCCCCTTCCATGATTTTGCGGGCGTCGATGAACTGCAACCAAATAATGAATATAATTGGGGATATAATCCTCTCCATTTCAATGCTCCCGAAGGAAGCTATTCAACGAATCCTGCCGATCCCTATTCAAGAATCATGGAGTTAAAACAGTTAATTGATCAAGTTCATAGTCTTGGACTTCGAGTGATTATGGATGTGGTTTATAATCATGTTTACATCCGTGAGAATTCCTCCTTTGAAAAGGTGGTCCCGGGTTATTATTTCCGTCATAACGAAATTGGACTCCCTTCCAATGGTACAGGGGTTGGGAATGACATTGCATCAGAACGAAAAATGGTCAGAAAATATATTGTTGATTCGATTCGTTATTGGCTGAAGGAATATCATATCGATGGTTTTCGCTTTGATTTGATGGGGATATTGGATGTAGAGACTATGAACGAAGTAAGGAAAGTGTGCGACAGCCTGTCAAAAGGAACAATCATCATCGGTGAAGGCTGGAGTCTCAACACACCCCTTCCAGTTGAGCGGAAAGCAACAATAGCAAATCAGGCAAAAATGCCAAAAATAGCTCAATTCAATGATAAATATCGTGATTGTATAAAAGGTAGTTCATTTAACTTGTTTGATAAAGGTTTTGCCTTAGGAAGTGAGCACTACGTTGAGGCCGCTAATGAGGTTATAACGGGCAGTATCGGTTTTACGAAACAGGGGGTGGCCCTTTTTAATGAACCCTTCCAATCAGTGAACTATGTTGAGTGCCATGATAATCATACAATGTGGGATAAACTTATTGCTTGTCTCCCTGATGCAGAGGATTCTTTACGAATAAAATATCATCGTCTCGCAACGAGTATTGTCTTATTATCACAAGGAATTCCATTTCTCCACAGCGGCCAAGAGTTTTTGCGAACAAAAAAGGGTGATGGAAATAGTTATCGTTCTCCTGATCCAATCAATCAACTTGATTGGGATAGAAAGATAATATATAAAGAGAACGTAAAATATATTAAAGGACTTATTCAAATCCGTAAATCTCTTTATTCTTTCCGAATGAGAACTTCTGCTGAAATCCGTGCAAATATACGACAATTACCATTAGCTGCACCGATGTTGGGGTATTTGTTTAATAGGGAAGATGATGTAATCTTATTAATTAACCCTTCGTCAAAGAAGCAAGCAATTTCGATACCAAAAGGGGACTGGGCTGTTTTAGTTGACCATGAACAAGCTGAAATTTCCTCTAAAAAGATTTTGCATGGTGGCCAAGTTTTGATGGAGCCAGTTTCCATAAATGTTTTGCTAAAAAAATAGTTTCTTCAGATTTACTTGACGAAAAAAGGTAATCCGAGATAAAATTTATTAAGATGGCTATTGTGTGCAATGGTTTCAATAGCTTTTTTTTATTTCTAAAAAAATAAAAAGCTGTTAATGAAACTGTGGTAATATAGGACCTTCCGGCAGCGCAGGTTTTACCTCTTAGAAATAAGGGGAATAAGCCCATTAGAACGGCATAAATTGAAGGTGAGCAATTTTGGATCATATACTAGGACAAGAATGGGAAATTACCCCTGCTGGAGGCAAAACAGGTGAAGCCTTTTATGCGAAATATAAAGACCAAAGGCTTTTTTTAAAGCGGAATTCTTCTCCGTTCCTTGCTGTACTCTCAGCAGAAGGCATCGTCCCAAAGCTTGTTTGGACAAAACGGTTGGAAAGTGGAGACGTCATAACTGCACAGCAGTGGCTTCCCGGCAGAGAGTTAAAGCCGTCTGAAATGAACCAAGAACTCGTGGCGAAACTGCTTAAGAAAATTCATTGCTCCGAGCCAATGCTTGGAATGTTAAGTCGATTAGAGAGCTCTCCAATGCATCCTGAACCGTTATTGCAAAGAGTTGCAAACGAGTTAGATGAAGAGGTACTCCTAATGCCTGAATCGCAAAAAGCAATGAACTTTTTAAAAAAAGAAGCTTTAAATGTTTATTGCGATGAAAAGGTGGTTTGTCATGGTGATGTCAACCATAACAACTGGCTGCTTGCAGAAGACAACCAGTTGTACTTGATTGATTGGGACGGGGCAATGATAGCCGACCCCGCCATTGACCTAGGGCTGCTCCTTTATTGGTATATTCCAGAAGAAAATTGGCAGGATTGGCTTAAGCTTTACGGAAAAAAGCTGACAGATAACCTAAAACTGCGCATGAAATGGTATGTGACCATTCAAACTCTTTCTTCTATCCAATGGTATAAAAATAAAAGTCGCTTGGAAGAAATGAACAAATGGATAAAGTTCTTAGATGGAATTCTCTAGTTAAGAAAACTGACCAATATCGCTAACCCAATTGGATAAATTTTCTTGGTTTGATAAGATATGTTGATCTAAATCTGCTGTGCCAACCCCATGTTGGCTGTACTGATATACTTCCTGTAAGATACTTTTAACATTTTGATCAACCTGTGTATTAACCATTAGGGATTTCACTAAGCGTTCCAGTTGTTCACATTCTGAAACGGACCCGCAGCAATCTGTTTGATGATTGTTTAATATATCTTTTAATAATGTAACTTGGTCACCATGACTTAATGGCATGAATGTACACCCTCTCAAGTGTTATTTAAAAAAAAGAATTCACACTGTTAGGTTGTGAATTCTTTTTTTGTTTATGCATCATCTTAGTTAAACTTGTAAGGACAAATGGTGCATGATATGTAGTAAACAATATTATTTTTAGGAGTGTCATAAATGAGAGTCAGACATAAACCTTGGGCAAAGGAAAAAATAGAACAGCATCCCCAATATATAGTTGCCAATCCAGAACAATATAAAGGAAAATGGCATGAAGTATTTGAAAACGATCATCCAATTCATATTGAAGTGGGCACAGGAAAAGGTCAATTTATTACGGAAATGGCGAAAGCAAATCCGGGGATTAATTATATGGGGATTGAAATATACGACAGTGTCATCATTACAGCATTAGACCGCTTAATTGAAGCCGATTTACCGAACCTCAGGCTTCTTAACGTAGATGCAAATGATTTAGCAAAATACTTTACAAAGAATGATGTGGATCAGGTCTATTTAAACTTTTCTGACCCATGGCCAAAATATCGTCATAGAAAAAGAAGATTAACATATAAGGATTTCTTGAAGCTTTATGAGGATATTATGGTTGATGGTGGAGAAATCCATTTCAAAACCGACAACCAAGGGTTATTTGAAAATTCTTTAATGAGCTTTTCGGAGTACGGTTTATTATTAAAGTACATTAGTCTAGATCTTCATAAAAGTGATTATGAAGGTAACATCATGACAGAGTATGAAGAGAAATTTTCAGAAAAAGGAAGTCGCATTTATCGTTGTGAAGTAAAGTATCAAAACTAAATTTTAGGGACAGTTCAATTTTGAACTGTCCTTTTTCGTTTCTCTAAATAGTTAGTCAATGTTAATATATAGAAAAAGGTACAAAGGGGGATGGAAAGTTGGAAACATTAAAAATAGGCGGCGTATCATTGACGTGGTTATCTGGAGGGGTAACCAATTTAGACGGTGGTGCCATGTTTGGGGTTGTTCCAAAAGGGTTATGGTCCAAGAAATATCCACCCAATGAGAAAAATCAAATTGAATTGCCAACAGATCCCATGTTACTTCAAATGGATGGAAAGAATTTCTTAGTAGAAACCGGTATTGGAAAAGGAAAGTTATCGGAAAAGCAATTAAGAAATTTTGGAGTCACCAAGGAATCGGAGCTTGATGAATCATTAATAAAATTAGGGTTAAAAGCAGAGGAGATCGATTACATCCTGATGACCCATATGCACTTTGACCATGCCGGCGGCCTAACCAAGTTTGAAAATGATCAATATGTTTCCGCATTTCCCAATGCACAAATTATTACCTCACAAGTAGAATGGGACGAAATGCGTAACCCCAATATTCGTTCGAAAAATACATACTGGAAAGAAAACTGGGAAGCCATTGAATCACAGGTGGTTCCTTTCAAGGAAAACTGGAATTTAGGGGCGATTACAATGGTCCATACGGGGGGCCATAGTGATGGACATTCTATTCTTGTCGTAGAGGACGAGGGGGAAATGTTAATTCATATGGCAGATCTGATGGCAACACATGCCCACCAACAGGTATTATGGGTAATGGCTTATGATGATTACCCAATGACCTCAATAGCGGCAAAGAAAAAATGGCTGCCATACGGCTTTAAAAAAAATGCATGGTTTAGCTTTTATCATGATGCCTATTACCGGGCAGTGAAGTGGGACGCTGACGGAAAGCAAACAGTGGAGAGCATCAAGAGGGAAAGGTAGGGTGAAAATAGCCGAAGGAGAACGCAAATGCTTTTAGATTCCTCATAAGAGATTCATGAGGACAAAAATAGGAACGGGAAAGCGAAACTGTCCTCATGAGAGGTTCATGAGGACACAAATCCGATGGGAAAGCAAAAATGTCCTAATGTCCTTGTCTCTGTACAAGGCGCGCTTACGCTTAATCTTATGATACAAGTTCCTCTGATAAATTACGCACATCTAATAAAGTTCCCGTTCGGGCATCTGCAATGAATTCAAATTGTTCGTTTATGCCATTGTTGTTTTTAGAAATACCACCTTTGTAAACACGATAATTAATCTGCTGCTTTTCATACGGCTCTGCTTCCATATGTATCCATGACCCGAAGATCGGCCCATTCTGATTAAATTGTTTTTTGACTTGCTCTAATACTTTTTCAGGTGAAACAGGGGTCTTACAGTTAACCATTTCTTTAGCAGCAAATCCACCGATAATACCAACTGCTGCACCGAGGAAAAACGACTTCCAATTCATAACAGGACCTCCAAAAAAAATAAATTTGGAAAAGATTTACTATCAAGAATTCTCTTCTTTAGTATATCGTATTTGCCATGAGGAACATAATATGACAAATATTAAATTCAATTGTTGGAAAGAGAAATCGAAGTTCTGTAATATAAAAATATCTACATAAACTACCAAAGAAATCCAAAGGAGCCTCAAAAAAATGAATGAACAAACCTTAAAGCTTTTTCAAACGTTAACAGAGCTTCCAGGTGCCTCTGGAAATGAACACTTAGTAAGAAAATTCATGAGAGAACAACTGTCACAATACTCAGATGAAATTGTTCAAGACAATCTTGGCAGCATCTTTGGGGTGAAAAGAGGTACGGTGACTGGTCCAACTGTTATGGTGGCCGGTCATATGGATGAAGTGGGCTTCATGGTTACTTCTATAACGGATAATGGAATGCTTCGTTTTCAGCCGCTTGGTGGATGGTGGAGTCAGGTTATTCTTGCCCAGCGGGTTCAAGTAATGACAAATAATGGTCCGGTGATTGGTGTCGTTGGTTCCATTCCACCACATCTATTGGACGATGCAAAACGTAACAAACCAATGGAAATTAAAAATATGCTGATCGATATCGGCGCAGATGACCGTGAAGATGCAAAACGAATTGGGATTAAGCCAGGACAGGCGATTTTGCCTATTTGTCCATTTACTCCAATGGCTAATCCGAAAAAAATATTAGCTAAAGCATGGGATAATCGCTACGGCTGTGGTTTAGCGATTGAATTGCTTCAAGAACTTAAAGACGAAACCTTGCCAAATACTCTCTATTCAGGTGCAACGGTGCAAGAAGAAGTAGGCTTACGTGGTGCCCAAACTGCCGCCAATATGATTAAACCTGACCTCTTTTTTGCACTGGATGCAAGTCCTGCCAATGATATGACAGGAGATAAACAAGAGTTTGGCCAATTAGGTAAAGGGGCCTTGCTCAGGATCCTTGACCGGTCTATGGTCACCCATCGCGGGATGAGAGAGTTTGTACTAGATACAGCGGAAACACATAATATCCGTTACCAATATTTTGTTTCACAGGGTGGAACAGATGCCGGTCGTGTCCATCAATCAAATGAGGGCGTTCCAAGTGCTGTCGTTGGTATTTGTTCTCGGTATATTCATACGCATGCCTCCATTGTTCATGTTGATGATTATGCAGCGGCTAAAGAGTTAATTGTTAAACTAGTCAAGGCTTGTGACCAAACAACGGTCGATTCCATTAAAGCCAACAGCTGAATTTAATGGGGGGCATTTTACAATATGCCTCCTTTTACTATGTCTAAAGGAGTTACTAGAATGAAAATTATCATTGGTTCAAAGAACCCAGCTAAAATTACTGCAGTAAAAAACAGTTTTTCTCATGAAGATGAGTTTGTTTCCTTAGATATCCCATCGGGTGTCAGCGAGCAGCCTTTTTCCGACGAAGAAACGATTAGAGGAGCCATTAATCGAGCGGCAACTGCCTTAAAGCAGGGAAATGGCGATATTGGGATTGGCCTTGAGGGAGGCGTTCAGGAAACGAGTTACGGTTTGCTTATTTGTAACTGGGGAGCTCTTGTATCAAGTGGGAGGGAGCCGATTATTGCAGGTGGAGCAAGACTCCCGCTGCCTGAAGAAATAGCCATTCGATTAAGGGCAGGTGAAGAACTCGGACCGGTTATGGAAGATTATGCGAAAAAGGAAAATGTCAGGAAACAAGAAGGTGCAGTCGGGATTTTTACAAATGGAATAGTGAATCGTTCTGAAATGTTTACTCATGTTATGAACCTTTTAGTGGGACAATATCAAAGGAGCAAATAATTGGACTGAAATGCTGCAGGACTGATATGATTTGTGAAGATGTTACGAAAAAGGTCATATATTCAAATGGAGGCGTTGAATTTGAAGAATTTAGAATCAGTTGAACAATTTGAACAGCTGCGCGATCATGGGAAAACGATCTTCATGTTTTCTGCAGGCTGGTGCCCCGATTGCCGTGTGATTGAGCCGGTTCTACCGGAAGTAGAATCCAAATTTAATGAGTATACATTCATTCATGTAGACCGTGATCAGTTTATTGATATATGTCAGCAATTGGACGTCTTTGGGATCCCGAGCTTTATTGCCTTTGAAAATGGGAAAGAGCTGGGTCGATTCGTAAGTAAGGACCGAAAAACGCAAGAAGAAATTGAAGGTTTTATTTCGGGTTTGAAATAAAAAAGTCCGAAACCCTCCATCACCTTTTGAGATGGAGGGTTTTTATTGTAAAATAAGCTGTGCAGCTCCTAAAATGGAGGGATTAAAAGATGAAAATGGATAGCAGAAAAATGAAAAGTGAATTAGAACAGCGCTTGGCTAGAAAAGATCGTTTAATAACTTATGACCGTGAAAAGGACCAACTTCGATTTGAAAGTAAAGTGTCCGGTAAAGGTATAACAGTAGCATTACCTGGGATTATTGCCAAATGGCATAGTGAAAAGGAAAAAGCCATTGATGAAGTCGTTTATTATATCGAAGAAGGGCTCCGTGCGATGGAGGACGACATTCAATTAACCAATCATGAGAAAAAAATCTTTCCCATTATCCGCTCCACTTCTTTCCCATCAGAAGCAGAAGAGGGTGTGCCATTCTTAGTTGACGACCACACAGCGGAAACAAAAATTTATTATGCGTATGATCAAGGCAGTACGTATCGGCTAATTGACTCACGTATCATGGCTAAAGAGGGCTGGGAAGCTAAAAGGATTAAGGAAATTGCCTTATTTAATGTAAGATCCCTTTCGACTTCTTTAAAAGAAGACCAAGTGGCTGGCAATAGTTTTTACTTCCTCAATACCAATGATGGATACGATGCAAGCAGGATCCTAAATAAGGGATTCTTAAATGAAATGGAGAAGCAAATTACTGGTACGATGGTACTTGCTGTTCCACATCAGGATGTATTAATTATCGCGGATATTCGTAATGACAGAGGCTACGATGTTCTAGCGCAAATGGCAATGAGCTTTTTCGCAAACGGTCATGTACCAATCACTGCCCTTTCATTTTTATATGAAAATGGTGAATTAGAACCTATTTTTATTTTAGGAAAAAATAAATAATTAAAATAGAAGAAGGATCACATCAAGAAAGGTGATCTTTTTTCATTGCACGATATTTAGTCTTTATGTATTTTGACTCATTTCAAAGAATTATGTCGAAAAAATATGAAAAACTGATAAAATAGAGTGATAGTGAAAGTTGAAAGTAGAAAGAGTGATAGTTTTGAGCTGGTTCCAAAACTTTTTTCAAAGATTAAAAAAAGAGGAAGATGATGAAGAATTTGACGGTTATATTATACATAAACATGAAGGTCCGCCGTTACTTAACAAATATGAAAAGCTAAAGGATTTGGATACAAAAATATCCTATCAATACCCAAAGGGAAGCAATCGTCCTTCTTATACACCCATTCCTAAGGTAACTCAGAAAGTGAAGGAAGAAACATTGCGTCAAAAACGAACAGAGCGGCTTCCGGAAAAAAGAAAAATGACGGAAAAGTCTGTGGTTCAAACATTCAAAAAGGAAGTGCCTAAAAGCAAACAAGAGCCGCTGCCTAAAAAGAGGGGTCCCTTCCAACCAACAGAAATTCCTTCGCCTGTTTTTGGATTTAATCAGCGGCCTAAGAATACGGATATCATAGTCGAGCATGAATTAAGCCATTTTTTAAACGATGATGTTGAAAATCGGTTTGATAGTTTAGTTGTTTCAAAAGAAACGACGATCGAAACGGAGAAAACTGTACCATTTGTAAACGATGAAGAGCTAGAGGTGGAAACAACTTGGTTAGAAATTAATCAAGTAGAACAAGTGGGCCTTAACAAAGAAATGCCTTCATCTGAACTGCTGGAACACACGATCGAAGAGATTGTTCCAATTCCAATGGCAGAAATTCAGATAGAATTGGTTGAAGTTGAAGAGGAAGTCACACAAGAAGAAGAAGCGACAGAGGAAGTAACACAGGAAGAGGAATCAACAGAAGAAGTAACACAGGAAGAAGATTCAATAGAGGAAGTAAAAGAATTAATTGCAGTTTCAACAGAATCCATCGAGGAAGCGGAAGTAGTTGAGGCTTTATCTGAACCGCCCGCACCGAAGCGATCTAATTTGCCATTTAATGTGATGATGTTAAAACAAGATAAACAGAAATGGGAAGAGCGAAAACGAAAAAGAGGGCTCGAACATCCGTCTGAGGTCCCCACTGAGAATAAGCAGGCAGAGAAGGTTAGTCAAGTAATTGACCTCTTCCCAATCAAGGAAAAAGAGAGTCTGACACCTACGGATGATGGCTATTATGTATTCCCAACAGATAGTTTACTTAACCCTCCTGTTACGGTGGTGAATGATACCAAATGGTTACTAGAGCAAGAGGAGATTTTAAACGAAACCTTACAAAACTTTAATGTAGGTGCAAGTGTTGTTAATGTGACACAAGGTCCTTCCGTCACCCGCTTTGAAGTTCAGCCGGAGCCTGGTGTAAAGGTAAATAAAATAACTAACTTAAGTGATGATATCAAGTTAAGCCTTGCCGCAAGAGATATTCGGATTGAAGCACCTATTCCCGGAAAACATACCATTGGGATCGAAGTTCCAAACCAAAAGTCGCGACCTGTATTCATTAACGAAATTATTCAAAGCAGCATCTTTAAAGAATCTACGTCACCATTAACAGCGGTACTTGGCCTTGATATTGCAGGAAAACCGATTGTAACTGACTTAAAGAAGATGCCCCACGGATTGATCGCAGGAGCGACCGGGTCAGGAAAGAGCGTTTGTATTAACACGATTTTGGTTAGCTTGCTATTTAAGGCGAGCCCAGAAGATGTAAAGCTTTTGCTGATTGATCCAAAAATGGTGGAACTTGCTCCATATAACCGTATTCCACATCTTGTTAGTCCAGTTATAACAGATGTAAAGGCGGCAACAGCTGCATTAAAATGGGCTGTAGATGAAATGGAAAGACGTTACGAACTATTCGCCCATACAGGCGTTCGTGACATTAACCGCTTTAATGAATTGGCTATAAAACATAAACAGTATTCAGATAAACTTCCATTCATTGTTATTGTCATAGATGAGTTAGCCGATTTAATGATGATGTCCCCAGCAGATGTGGAAGAAGCAATATGCAGGATTGCTCAAAAGGCTAGAGCCTGCGGTATACATCTCATCGTGGCAACACAAAGACCTTCGGTGGATGTGATAACTGGATTAATTAAAGCCAATATTCCGACACGAGTCGCCTTCTCTGTTTCTTCTCAGGTCGATTCGCGGACGATTATTGATATTAGCGGTGCTGAAAAGTTGCTAGGACGCGGCGATATGTTATTTTTAGAAAACGGCTCCTCTAAACCCGTCCGTCTGCAAGGAACGTTTGTGTCGGATGAAGAGATTGATCTAGTGGTGGGTCATGTGAGAGAGCAGCGGGAGCCAGAGTACTTGTTCGAGCAAGAAGAACTATTAAAAAAGGCACAAGTAACCGAAAATGAAGATGAACTTTTTTATGAAGCCTGTGAATTTATTATTGACCAAGGCGGTGCTTCCACTTCAAGCCTGCAAAGGCGGTTTAAAATAGGATACAACCGAGCGGCAAGGTTAATGGATATGCTTGAGACCCATGGGTATATTACCAGCGCAAATGGAAGCAAGGCACGTGAGGTTTTAATTACCTTAGCCGATTTAGAGTCAATTCAAGATGCTAGTGCAAATAATTAATCTATAGTATTCTTTAATGACAGGAACAAATAATATATAGTGGACTGACTAGTGCGGCCGTAAAGATTTTAGGTCCGCAAATAGTTTTTCAGGATGAACAATGTTATAATTATTAAATATGTTTTTACAAGTAACTGAATTTTTTAGGGTGCAATAGCACTCAGTTTTTCTTATTAGCAAATACAGACAGATGTCATATACTGTTATACAGATAGACGTTGTTGGAGGTTCTTCTATGACTATTTACCATTTTGTAGGTATAAAGGGGTCTGGAATGAGTGCACTCGCACAAGTTCTACATGATATGAAATTTAAAGTGCAAGGCTCCGATGTCGAAAAGCGCTTTTTTACACAACTGGCCCTTGAACAATCAGGGATAACGATCCTTCCCTTTCAAAAGGAGAATATCAAGCCAGGAATGACGATTATTGCAGGAAATGCTTTTCCAGATACCCATGAGGAAATTCAAGAGGCGATGAAGCTAGGTCTCCCTATTGTGCGATACCATCGGTTTTTGGGTGACTTTATGCAGAACTTTACTAGTGTTGCGGTCACCGGTGCGCACGGTAAGACGTCTACAACAGGTTTACTCGCCCATGTGATTGAAGGGGCTAAACCTACCTCGTTTTTAATTGGTGACGGAACAGGTAAAGGTAAAGAGGGCTCGGAATACTTTGTATTTGAAGCCTGTGAATACAGAAGGCACTTCTTGTCTTATTTTCCTGACTATGCGATTATGACAAATATCGATTTTGATCATCCCGATTACTTTGCTAATATTGATGATGTCTTTTCGGCATTTCAAGAGATGGCCATTCAGGTAAAAAAAGGAATATTCGCTTATGGCGATGATGAACAGCTTCAAAAAATCCAAGCAAAGGTCCCTGTCTTGTTTTATGGTTTTGGCGAGGAGAATGACTATCAAGCCAAAAATATTGTGAAAACAACAAGTGGAACGAGCTTTGATGTATTTATTCGTAATACATTCTATGATAATTTTTCCATCCCAACCTTTGGTGATCATAGTGTGTTAAACGCACTTGCTGTTATTGGATTGTGCCATTATGAAGAAACAAATGTAGAGATAGTCAAGGACCAATTAACTACCTTCCAAGGTGTAAAAAGAAGATTTTCCGAAAAAAGAATTGGGACACAGATTTTAATTGATGATTACGCCCATCATCCAACTGAAATTAAAGCAACTATCGATGCAGCAAAGCAAAAATATCCGGATCGGAAAATTGTGGCGGTCTTCCAGCCACATACTTTTTCACGCACTCAAGCGTTCTTAGAAGACTTTGCGAAAAGTTTACGTGAGGCGGACAAAGCCTATTTGTGTGAGATCTTCGGCTCTGCTCGTGAAAATCATGGAAAACTATCAATCAAGGATCTCCAGGACCGAATTGAAGGTTCCGAAATAATTACCGAAGAAAATACATCCGTACTAAATGAATATGAAAACAGTGTAATTATTTTCATGGGCGCTGGAGATATTCAAAAATTCCAAGAATCTTACGAAAAACAATTAACTAAATAAAAAGAAGGATGCCAGCAATTGTTGGCATCCTTTCTTTTATTTAAGGTTTTCAGGATTTAACACTTCTAATTCAGGAATAACGAACAGACCATCTTTGCGGATTAATACCTCATCAAAATACATCTCCCCACCGCCATACTCAGGACGTTGGATATTAACCATATCCCAGTGGATATTTGAATGGTTTCCATTAAAGGCATCATCATAGCATTGTCCAGGTGTAAAATGGAAGCTGCCAGCAATCTTTTCATCAAACAAGATATCTTGCATTGGATTGAGGATAAAAGGATTTACCCCAATGGCGAATTCCCCAATATAGCGGGCCCCTTCATCCGTATCAAATATTTTATTGATACGGCTAGAATCGTTAGACTCAGCTTCTACAATTTTCCCATCTTTAAAAGTTAGCTTCACATTTTCAAATGTAAAACCTTGATACGGAGATGGAGTGTTATAAGTGATAACCCCATTAACGGAGTCCTTAACAGGCGCAGTATAAACTTCACCATCAGGAATGTTTAACCGTCCTGCACATTTGATGGCTGGGATATCCTTAATGGAAAAGCTTAGATCCGTTCCTGGACCAGTAATTCGTACTTTGTCAGTACGATCCATAAGCTCCTTAAGACTATCCATTGCTTTATCCATTTTTCCATAATCAAGGTTACAAACATCAAAGTAAAAGTTTTCAAATGCTTCCGTACTCATCTTTGCTAATTGGGCCATGGACGAAGTAGGATATCTAAGAACAACCCATTTGGTCTTAGGAACACGGATGTCACGATGAACCTTTTTACCAATGGTATTTCCATGGACTTTCATTTTATCATCAGGAACATCTGATTGTTCACTGATGTTATCACCCGAACGAAGACCTATGTATGCATCCATTTTGCTCATCACATTTGCTTCAAATTCTGCCATCATGTTAAATTGCTCTTCCTGTGCACCTAATAAAAGAGAGCGATCCACTTGGTGGTCCTTTAAGAGCACAAAAGGGTATCCCCCTGCTAGATAGGCTTCCTTCACGAGGGCAGTCACAAGTTCACGCTGAAGTCCAAAGTTTTCAATTAAAACTTTTTCTCCCTTCTGAAGCTGTACCGAGTAATTAATTAGATTTTTTGCCAGTTTCTCAATACGTGGATCTTTCATATTTTTACGCCTCCAACAGAATTAAGTAAGTACACACATATTGTAACCGAATAAAGGCCGAAAGTTGAAAAATAAAATTCTGCTCCCAACCCGAGATTAAATTTTTATTAGAAGCGGCAGGAAATGAAGACAATTTTATGGAAGTAGTATAAGATAATTAGCGAGGTTTATATCTATACTTGATGGGTAATACATATTGATAGGATTAAGGCGGAGGTGCACGATGCAAATTATTTTATACTTAAGCGTAGCCTTGATAGCGATTGCGTTTTTTGTACTTGTCATATTTTTATCGACAACACTCAAATCATTTCAGGTTACACTTACAAACGTTTCGAAGACATTATCTGGATTAGAAAAACAGTTGGAGGGTGTTACAGCAGAAACCACGATTCTTTTACAAAAAACAAACGCTCTAGCTGACGATATTAAGGAGAAATCCGATAGTTTAAATAGTGTGGTTGGAGCCGTAAAAGACGTAGGTACAACCGTCACTAAATTCAATGGGACTTTACAAAACATTACTCAATCTGTAGATAAACAAGTAGAGGAAAGTAAAGAAAAGGTCTCGCAAATTGTTCAATGGAGTCATATCATTCTTGAATTAAAGGATAAGTGGCAAGCTAGGAAGCAACAAAAAAACAGGGTAAGCTTAGACGAGGGCAAGAAGGTTAGATCCCATTAGAATAAAGAGGAGGAAATTAAATGCCTAATAGAGAATATGATTCACGGGATACGAATCAAACTCGAAATGAGGAGTCTTCCAATAGATTTTTGCTGGGAGCAATTATCGGAGGAGTGGTTGGTGCAGCTGCGGCACTGCTTTTGGCTCCCAAGTCCGGAAAAGATCTCCGCAATAAGTTTAATAACCAAGCTGGAACGATCTTCGATAAAACAGCTGCCATGCGTGAAAATGTAATGACAAAAAGCAATGAATTAGCGTCCAAAGGATCCAGCCTTTCCCAAGGAATTGTCCTACAATCCCAAGAACTATTGAACAAGGTAAAAGGAAAAATAACGAGCCAAGACGAGTTGAAAGAAGAAGGAGAATTAAACTATATTCCTCTTCATACTCCAAAAGAAAAGATAGAATCGAAGAAGTCAATCGAAATTGGACCCCTTGATAGCTCAGAAATAAGAAAAAAGCTGGAAGAAGCAGAAAAAGCCTTTGATGATGAAGAAAATAAGGTTAAATTATAAAAATTAGTCGCAAGCTAAATCTGTTTATTTGTTATAAAAACGGTGGAGTGATAAAATTACTTCACCGTTTATTTATTTTCTGGAGGTATGTACACATGTTAGAGAAAATTGATTCAATTGAACAATTTCATGAAGTATTAAAAAAGGAGAGTACGTTTTTTCTCTTAAAGCATAGCCTAACGTGTCCGATTAGCCATGCTGCATATAAAGAATATGAAAAATTTGCAAATGAAAATCAAGCTGTACCCACTTATTTCTTAGCTGTTCAGGATTCTCGCCCCTTGTCCAATGAAGTAGCAGAGAAATTCCAAATCAAACATGAATCGCCACAAACCATCTTGTTTTCAAACGGAGAGCCTTTATGGAATGCTTCACACTGGAAAATAACAAGTCGTTCTTTGACAGGTGCTTTTGGTGAAAATCAAGCATAATATATTACAAACGCTTTAGCGCTTAAAAGCGTTTAATCATTAAAGAAAAAACAAGTGACAAACAAATATTTATCCGCTATAATAAGTCCTAATTATTAAATTGTTATAATATTTAAATTCTTAAACATGAGCCGATATTATAATGACAGAAGAAAAAAAGGCATTCAGAGCTTTATTTTAAAGAGTTCTGATTAGCAAAGGAAGGACGGGGACGAAGGATGGGCAAAAAAATTGAATTAGAACAATTGAGGTCGCGTGTCGATGAACTAAACTTAGAATTGTTGAGGTTAATTAATGAAAGAGCACAGCTCGTTCAGGATATAGGGCGGGTTAAAGAAAACCAAGGGGTTTACCGTTACGATCCAGTCCGTGAAAGAAAAATGCTTGATATTATCAAAGAGAATAATGATGGCCCTTTTGAAAATTCGACCATTGATCATATTTTTAAAGAGATTTTTAAAGCTGGTCTTGACCTGCAACAGGATGACCATAGTAAAGCCTTACTCGTCTCAAGAAAAAAGCAGCCTGAAGACACCATTGTTACCTTAAAGGGTGAAAATATTGGCGATGGTAAACCACACTTCGTTTTTGGTCCATGTGCAGTCGAGTCATATGAGCAGGTGGCAACTGTAGCAAAAGCAATGAAAGAAAAAGGATTAAACCTATTACGTGGCGGAGCTTACAAACCTAGAACATCTCCTTACGATTTTCAAGGGCTAGGTGTTGAGGGATTAAAAATCTTGAAACGTGTTGCAACGGAATTTGATATGGCTGTTATTAGTGAAATTGTTAACCCAGCTGATCTTGAAATGGCTTGTGACTATATCGATGTCATTCAAATTGGGGCACGTAATATGCAGAACTTTGAACTGTTAAAAGCAGCAGGTTCCGTCAAAAAACCTGTTCTATTAAAAAGAGGGATTGCGGCTACAATCGAAGAATTTATCAATGCTGCTGAGTACATCGCGGCACAAGGGAATGGGCAAATCATCCTTTGTGAGCGTGGCATAAGGACTTACGAACGTGCTACAAGAAACACTCTAGATATTTCAGCAGTACCTATTTTAAAGCAAGAAACACATTTACCTGTAATGGTTGACGTAACGCATTCTACAGGTAGAAGAGACTTATTATTGCCATGTGCGAAAGCCGCGATAGCAATTGGTGCAGATGGTGTAATGGCAGAGGTTCATCCAGATCCAGCAGTGGCACTTTCGGATCAAAAGCAGCAAATGGATCTTAATCAGTTTGATAAATTCTATAATGAACTGCTTGCATCCAATTATGTTCGACTCTAATTTCAAGTAGATAGTTTTATGAAAAACCTTCTGCAACTCCTTGCAGGAGGTTTTTTTAATAATATTTAGCTATTTAGCAAAAATGTTGACAAATGCAATTGCGGCTTTAATCTTCTTGTCGTATCATTAAATACATATTAAAGATTGTTTACGTTCTCACAAACAAAAACAAAAACTAAATGTTTAAGTTTATACAAGCTGATGTAAAATAAAGAAAACGATGTTCGTTTTAGGAGAGTGTGTTAAGTGAATATTACTATTTATGATGTAGCAAGAGAAGCCAGTGTTTCAATGGCAACCGTTTCCCGTGTGGTTAACGGAAATCCGAATGTAAAGCCGGTGACCCGCAAAAAGGTGTTAGAAGTAATTGACAGATTAGGCTACCGTCCAAATGCTGTCGCTAGAGGATTGGCAAGCAAAAAAACTACTACAGTTGGAGTTATTATTCCAGATATTTCAAATATCTTTTTTGCCGAATTAGCCCGTGGGATTGAAGATATTGCAACGATGTATAAGTACAATATCATTTTAAGTAATTCCGACCAAAACAAAGATAAAGAATTACATTTGCTTAATACGATGCTCGGTAAACAAGTGGATGGATTAGTCTTCATGGGCGGTAATATTACAGCCGAACATGTGGAGGAATTTGAAAAATCACCGGTACCGATTGTGTTGGCAGGATCGATTGAAGAATCAAACAAGATACCTTCAGTAAATATTGATTATGAAGAAGCGGTATATGACTCAATCAAGGAATTTATCGAAAAAGGTCATAAGAATATTGCCTTTGTAGTTGGACCACTTCATGAACCTAAAAATACGTTCAAGAAGTTGAGAGGGTATCAAAGGGCATTACAAGATTCCGGCATTCCTTATAATGAAGAACTTGTGGTTGAAGGTGATTATACGTACGATTCTGGGATTGAAGCAATAGAAAAACTACTTGAAGTGGCAGACCGACCTACAGCCATCTTAGTGGGTTCTGATGAAATGGCACTAGGCGTTGTCCATGGTGCAGAGGACAAAGGCTATAAGGTCCCTGAAGATTTTGAGGTTATCACATCTGACAATACAAGGCTATCACTAATGGTGCGCCCGCAGCTTACAACCATTGTTCAGCCATTATATGATATTGGCGCGGTTGCAATGCGGCTCTTAACCAAATTAATGAACAAAGAAAAGGTGTCAGAACAAATTGTGGTTCTCCCACATCGGATTGAACACCGACAATCTACAAAATAAAATAATGGGGTGGCCACATGTTGGCCACCCCACTTTTTTATACGGATTCGCTCTTTTGCTGACTTCGAATCGGATAAAGTGCTTTTTCGAGGGTTAATAAATTCTTTTCGGTAATTTCTGCTTTTCTAGGGATGGGAGTATATAAATTGTCTGGATCGTCCCATTCCTTTGGTAACGAAACAGGAGCTTCCTTTCGCCAGGAAGCTAACCACTCCTTAGGTAAACTGCCATAACAGTTTGAGTTTTCTGTCATCTCCAGCCAAATAAGGGCCCATGCTCTTGGAACTACCCTCCAGATATCATAACCGCCGCCACCTACTGCAATCCACTTCCCTTTACAATACTGATGGGCAATTTCATGAGCAAGCCTTGGTATCTCTCGATAGATTTTCATTGTTGAAGAAAGGTGTGTTAAAGGGTCCAAATAATGGGAGTCTGCACCATTTTGGGTTAGAATCACATCCGGTTTAAAAAACTCAGCCACTTCTCTAAACGCATGTGTGTAGACCTGCAGCCACGATTTATCTTCGGTAAAGGCATCCACGGGGATGTTAAAGGAATAGCCATAGCCTAACCCTTGACCGCGCTCATTTACATTGCCTGTACCAGGAAATAAATATCTTCCTGTCTCATGGATCGAAAGGGTGCATACATTTGGATCATCATAGAAGGACCATTGAACGCCGTCTCCATGATGTGCATCGGTGTCCACATATAAGACACGAGCATTATATTTTTCTTGAAGATATTTGATGGCGACCGAGCTATCATTATAAACACAAAATCCAGATGCTTTTCCTCTGAATCCGTGATGCAATCCTCCGCCAAGATGAAGAGCGTGAAGTGCCTTTCCAGTCATAACCTGATCGACGGCCGTTAATGTCCCCCCAACAATTGAGGCGCTCGCTTCATGCATGCTAGGGAATATAGGAGTGTCTTCCGTCCCAAGGCCATAGTTTTCTGCTATCTCTTGTGGCAATTGGCCATTCCCTGCCTTTTTTACTGCTTCTATGTAACTTAGGTCGTGTATTAAGGCTAACTCTTCCGTAGATGCCATTCTTGGCGGGATGACATCGTCTGGATTAAGAGCATTAATCTTCTCTAGTAGGTCTACTGTTAACTTAAGCCGGAATTGGTCAAAAGGATGCTGATTGCTAAATTTATATTTCAGCAGCTCGTCTGAAAAAATAAAGGAACACTTATCGCTCATATTGAAATCCCCGGAAGGTTTGGCCATAATACATGAAAGCCAGCCTGTTTAAGGTCTTGAATTAATACAGTGGGATTCATAGTTTGCAATCTTATCACAAGTATTTTATATTGCTCATCTGTTTTATCAGGGTAAACTAATACACTCAATATATTTGCTTTCCGGTTCTTAATAACAGCAGTGATTTCACTGAGTTTACCCGCAAGATTAGGAATCTTAATTTCAATTTGTGATCCTGGCTGATGGGCCCCTGTTAATTCAACTAATGTCCGCTGCAAATCTGTTTCGGTCAAAATTCCAACCAATTCCTGGTTATTTATGATCGGCAGACAACTGATTTTATGCTCATAGAAGAGACCTGCCACTTCCTCGACGAAATCAAGAGGATGGCCTGTAATGACATTTCGTTCCATAATCGCCTCAAGTGGCTTTTTCATATCCTCTGGATGCTCATTGGCATGAAAAATAGATGGAGTTGCTTCATGTATTTTCGAAACAGTGACAAGACCAACTAAATGTTTCTCCTCATTAATTATAGGAATATGGCGGATTTTTCTTGACTCCATTAATTGGATTGCATCTGCAATGGTATCTGTTGGCAGAAGTACTGCAACATCTATTTTCATGATTTGTTCTACTATCATAAGAAAATCCCCCTTACCTAACCAAATATCAGGAAAATGATTAATACATAAACCGGTTCATAAATCTTAGACGGTCAAATTTTTGGATGGTTTCCATATCGATTCTTTTTCCCATCCTAGCCATGAGACAATTAGCAGGGTGTGAACAAATTTCAGGATCATCTGTTGCATACCACTCAAGGCCGCCCGCATTCATCATTTTTTCCATGATCTTCCGATACTCCCACACATTTAGTTTGGTACCTTTTAAATCCCAGTGCCAATAGTACTCAGTTGTGATGGTAAGATAATCTTCCATCGCATCATCCATCATGGAGACAATTAATAGGCTTTTCCCGACTGCACATCCCCTAAATTGAGGAATCACCTCGATGGCACCTAATTCGATTAAATTATCCATTTTGCCTTCTGACCATCGTTCAAGCGGGTCAGGATATAGAAAAGTAACATATCCGACAATGGTGTTTCTGTTCCTTGCAATAATAATTCTACCTTCTGGAAGCTCAGCAATACCAATTAAAGCCTGATGCTGCTGTGCAGAAGGGCGGAAGGCAGTGAGGTCTTCGTGAAATTCATAGCCAGCAAGTTTATCTGAAGTAATAGGCCCTTCAACAATTATAGACCCGTGAGGTGTTTTTAATTGTTTGGCATTGTATGTCATTTTGTGTTCCATACGGTCACCTACCCTGGAAAAATCTTTCTAATATAATTCTATTATACATAAAATCTATTACAGAAAAGTAACTTTACAAAATTTTCTGTCTTATAGTAAAAAAATATTGACATTTTATGTATAAATATAAAAAATAATAATATAGTACTTTTTTTAAAATTGTGAATAGTTATTATTTGTACTATAATAATTTAAAATAAGGTCAAAGGGGGAGATTGAATGAAAGTGGAAGCGTTGCCAGTTGTGCAAGGGGATCATAATCTAGGTAATTATCAAGAAATGTACAAGCATTTCGACTGGAAGGAAACAGAAAAGGAATTTACATGGAGTGAAACGGGGCTTGTCAATATGGCGTATGAGGCCATTGACCGTCACGCGAAAACCTTCCGGAAAAATAAAGTTGCACTATACTATCGTGATGGTTCAAGAAATGAGAAGTACACCTTTAAAGAAATGAAAGATCTATCAAACAAAGCGGGCAATGTGTTAAAAACTTACGGGGATGTAGAAAAAGGTGACCGTGTATTTATTTTTATGCCGCGCTCTCCAGAACTTTACTTTACGGTTTTGGGTGCAATCAAGCTTGGGGCTATTGTTGGTCCTTTATTTGAAGCATTCATGGAAGGGGCTGTCAGGGACCGTCTGCAAGATAGTGAAGCGAAAGTTTTAGTCACGACACCTGAACTGTTGGACCGGGTACCTGTTCAAGACCTGCCTGCACTGAAGCATATTTTCCTTATCGGTAATAAAGTTGATGAACAAGGCCGATATATTGACTTTTTGAAAAAATTTGATGCCGCTAGCAAGGATCTTCGAATTGAATGGGTTGACAGAACGGACGGCTTGATCCTGCACTACACATCAGGCTCAACAGGAAAACCAAAAGGCGTATTGCATGTACATAATGCCATGCTTCAGCATTACCAAACAGCTAAATGGGTGCTCGATCTAAAAGAGGATGATGTTTATTGGTGTACTGCTGACCCAGGCTGGGTAACTGGTACTTCTTACGGTATCTTTGGGCCGTGGTTAACAGGGACATCGAACGTAATTGTAGGCGGTCGATTTAGTCCAGAGTCCTGGTATCAAATGATTGAGGACTTTGGTGTAACCGTTTGGTACAGTGCTCCTACAGCATTCCGAATGTTAATGGGTGCAGGTGATGAATTGGTTAAGAAATTTGACCTAAGCAGTCTCCGTCATGTTCTAAGCGTCGGGGAACCATTAAACCCTGAAGTTGTTAAATGGGGGGTAAAAGTATTCAATAAGCGAATTCATGATAACTGGTGGATGACAGAAACTGGTGCGCAATTGATTAGTAACTATCCTTGTATGGAAATTAAACCAGGTTCAATGGGGAAACCGATTCCAGGTGTAGAAGCAGCGATTGTTGATAATCAAGGGAATGAACTTCCGCCGTATCGGATGGGGAACCTCGCGATTAAAAAAGGCTGGCCTTCCATGATGAATACAATTTGGAATAATCCAGAGAAATATGAATCTTACTTTATGCCAGGCGATTGGTACGTTTCAGGCGATTCTGCTTACATGGATGAAGAGGGCTATTTCTGGTTCCAGGGCCGTGTCGATGACGTTATTATGACCTCAGGGGAGCGCGTAGGACCGTTTGAAGTAGAAAGCAAGCTTGTCGAGCATCCTGCCGTTGCTGAAGCCGGTGTCATCGGTAAACCAGACCCAGTTCGTGGTGAAATTATTAAAGCCTTCATTGCACTCAGAGACGGCTATGCTCCAACGGACGAACTTAAAGAAGAAATTAGGCAATTTGTGAAAAGAGGTCTTGCCGCTCATGCAGCACCAAGGGAAATTGATTTCCGTGATAAGCTGCCGAAAACAAGAAGCGGGAAAATCATGAGACGTGTGTTAAAGGCATGGGAACTAAACCTGCCAACAGGTGACCTTTCTACAATGGAAGATTAAAGACCCGTTTTTCATAGGGAAAAAACAATGACTAGAGCCAGGCAGATGCCTGGCTTTTTAGTGTTCAAGAGCAGAAAAAACCGCACCAACTATCGGTGCGGTTTTAAATATTTACGGTGTTGTTGTTGGATCAGTCGGTTTAGTTTGAACATTAGGGCCATTCGGTACACCAGGTTTAGCAGGGCCATTCGGTACACTAGGTTTAGCAGGGCTATTCGGTACACCAGGTTTAGCGGGGCCATTCGGTACACCAGGTTTAGCAGGATCTTTCGGTACCGCAGGTTTAGTAGGATCTACAGGTGGTGGTGTTACTATTACTCCAGCCTCAACCAGATTCGATGGGGCAGACTCTCTACCAGCAATATCGACCGCCGTTACATAATAGGTACCAGTACCAGCTTGAAATGATCGTTTTGAGCCATTGATCACACTGCCTACCTTTGCTGAAACTAATCCACCTTGATAGACTCGGTAACCGACAACATCATTATCACCAGATGCTGACCATGTTAATGTATTTCCTTCTACTTTTAAGCTGACACTGTCGGGGTTCTTCCCGTTATCGGACATTTTTGCACTTGATACGAGAATTTTCCCCCAGCGCTCTTTCTGTGGAATTAGTTGTCTATAATTATGGAAGTTACTTCCAACAATGCGTTTGATAAAATCAGGATTTAAAATGAGACCAAATTGGGCAAACTCTTTTGGTGTAGAATCCAAGGCCAAATATTTTTTGTCGCCAACCATAACATATTTTCCTTCAATTAAGCTATCATCAACTCTTGTTGGTACATTATTGACATTAAAGTAATCTGATTCGATTAACCCTGCTTTTGAGCATGCCTCAGAAGGCAGCATTCCGGAAACTGCACAATAAGAACGTTGCACGATTCCTTTTGGCATTTTAAATGTCTTCTTTGGAGCAATTAGATCAGGTTTAATTTTATAGGCAGCGTTCATTAACTGAGCCCATAAATTATTGGTCCGTGAACTATAAGACATACCGGATGTCTGGAGCGATTTTGGTGTATCATACCCTCTCCAAAGACCAAAGGTGACATTAGGGTTTGAAGCAACGAACCAAGAGTCAATATATTGATTTCCTGTCCCCGTTTTCCCAGCCCAGTCCGCACTGAAATTTAGTTTGCTTCTAACTCCTGCTGCCGTTCCCATCTTTACCACGTCACGCATCATATCAATCGTTAAATAGGCTGTTTGTGGCTTAAAGACATTAACAGGTTTCACTTCGTGCTGATAGATAACCTTGCCATTTTTATCGACAATTTTATCAATCATATAGGCATCAATAAATTTCCCATCATTAGCAAAGGTACTAAATGCGTTCGTATTTTCTTCGATGGTTACCCCATTTGTCATTGATCCAATCGAAGTAGCTAGATTGGTATAATCATCTTTTCTTAAAGAGGTAAATCCCATTTTTTCAAGATACGTGGCGGGACGTTGATCAACGATACTCTTGTAAAGCTTAACCGCTGGTACGTTATAGGATTTCGCTAATGCATATCTTGCTGAAACTAGTCCGCTGTACCGATAGTCATAGTTTTGCGGCCAAGGATCACTTCTGCCGGGAGCAAGACTTAACGCTACATTCGGCAGCGGTGTTCCCGGAGCTGCTTTTCCTAACTCAATCGCTGGTGCATAGACAAGAAGTGGTTTCATGGTAGAACCGTTTTGTCTGATGGCACTGGTTGCGTGATTAAGCTGTTGGTCGTCATAATTCCTTCCAGCGACAAAACTGATAATTTTTCCAGTCTTGTTTTCGATCAGTTCCGCCCCAACCTCAGCTGGTTCCATAACTGTTTTTATTTCTCCAGTTTCAGGATCCTTTTTTTCTTGTGGCTTATCGGGTCCGTAATATTGATAATTGTCCTTAACTTTTTGCATCGCATCGTATATTTTTTTGTCTATTGTCGAATGAATTTGGTATCCATTTTGACGCAAAGCATTTCTAGCTAATATTTGATATTTATATGCAAGGTTGTCATCGTTTTTTAACTCTTTTTCTGAAATCCCATCATTTTTTGCTAAGACAGTGGTCAGGACTTCAATCGACCGCTTTTCAATTTCGACTGTTAGCCATGGGTATTTTTCCAGTGGATTTGCAACCGGTTTGATAAAATCTTTTTTAATATCGTAGGCAGAGGCTTGCGCATATTCATGCTCGTTAATATAGCCGCCGTCAAACATTCTCTTTAGGACGGTTTTCATCCGTGTGAGACCAGGTTCCAGATATTGCGGTTCTTTTATCGTCCCTTCCCGTGTAAACGGGGTATATCCAAACGGGCTTTGAGGCAATCCTGCAATGAAGGCAGCTTGCGGGAGTGTTAAATCACTCGCCTTTTTACCAAAGATCCCTTTTGCAGCTGCTTGAACACCCGCAATGTTTCGTCCAGACGAATTTCTTCCTAATGTAGACACATTAAGATAAGCTTCAAGAATGTCTTTTTTATCAAAAAATTTCTCTAAACGAAGAGCAAGTAAAATTTCATTGGCTTTCCTTTGAAACGAGACCTCATTTGTTAAGATTTGATTTTTTATTAATTGCTGTGTTAACGTACTGCCGCCGGATTGAACAGCAGAATTTGTCACTTCCTGAAAGACGGCCCGAAATACTGCTTTTGGGACAACACCTTTATGCTTGTAAAAGTATTCGTCTTCGGTTGCAACTACCGCATTGACTAAATCATTTGATACATCGTCCAATTTTACTTCTTCCCGTTCCAAGTCGGTGTGAAGTTTACCAAGATAAACATTATCCGAAAAATATAACTCAGAAGTTTCCGTATAGTTATAAATATCTTTTTTCATGCTGTCATACGAGCGAACAGGTTCATCTTTTACAAGTGAAGCAAAATAACCCGCCCCAACACCTGTCGCAAATGATCCGCCAAGAATGCCGACTGTTAATACAAGGAGGAACAGATTCCAAACTACTTGATATGTGATTCGTGCACTTTTAACCGTTCTTTTATGGGTAAATATGTTCAGCACGGATTTTGCTTTTTCTATCAATGCTTGTAATTTTTCAACCATCTATAGTATCACCTCATCTAAAATCAAGTACATTATAGCATACCAAAGGTATAAAAACTGACAAAGTTCTACATTTATCTGAAATTTCCAGTTAAGTTTGACAGGGAACTTGAAATATGGTAAAAAAAGCTATACATTAATTTAATAAAAAAGCTGTGAAGGGAACCAACTGTAGTTCTTCTATCCCTGTTTCAAGAGAGTCAGCGGTGGTGAAAGCTGATACATATAGAAGAATGAATTACTCCCCTGAGCTTTCTCTGTGAAAATGATTTTTTTGTAGCGGAGAACGGTCTAAACCGTTAATTTTTTGAGTTGGAGGAATTTTCCTCAAGCTGGGTGGTACCGCGTAAATTTACGTCCCTGCATTTTTGCAGGGGCGTTTTTATTTTTTTACCAAATTGGAGGGAATAGGATGGATTTATTACAGGATTTGGCATGGAGAGGAATCATCTACCAGCAAACGGATGAAGAAGGTCTGAAGGATTCATTAAACAAGGGGCAAATTTCTTTATATTGTGGTGTTGACCCAACTGCTGATAGTATGCATATCGGCCATTTGCTGCCATTTTTAACACTTAGAAGATTTCAACAGCATGGACATCGTCCGATTGTGTTAGTCGGAGGAGCAACAGGCTTGATTGGTGATCCGAGTGGTAAAAGTGAAGAACGAAAGTTGTTAACACTAGAAACAGTTCAGGATAATGTAGCAGGTATCAAAAAGCAACTTGAATCTATTTTCGAATTTGAAGGTGAAAACGGAGCAATCATGGTTAATAACTATGATTGGGCAGGCTCAATGGATGTCGTTACCTTCTTGCGTGATATCGGCAAACATATCGGTGTCAATTACATGCTGGCGAAGGATACCATTGCATCAAGGCTTGAGACGGGTATTTCGTTTACAGAATTCACCTATACCATTTTACAAGCGATGGATTTTCTTCATTTATATGAGCATCACAACTGTAAATTACAAATTGGCGGAAGTGACCAGTGGGGGAACATAACTTCAGGATTGGAATTAATCCGCAAAGTTCAGCCAGAAGGCTCGAAGGCATTTGGGTTAACCATTCCGCTTGTGACAAAAGCAGATGGTACAAAGTTTGGGAAAACGGAAAGTGGTGCAGTTTGGTTAGATCCTGAAAAAACTACCCCGTATGAGTTCTACCAGTTCTGGATTAATACAGCTGATGCAGATGTGGTGAAATACTTAAAGATTTTTACATTCCTTTCGCATGAGGAAATTGAACAATTAGAAAAAGCTGTTCAGGAAGAGCCGCATCTTCGTAAGGCACAAAAGGTATTAGCTGAAGAACTGACTCGTTTGATACACGGTGAAGATTCCTTGCAACAGGCAATCAAAATTTCCCTGGCGTTATTTAGCGGGGATGTAAGAAGTCTTTCAGGTGCGGAAATCGAGCAGGGCTTTAAAGATGTACCAGCTTATACTTCACAAAACGAGGAGAATTTGGTCGATCTTTTGGTTGCAGCGAAAATTTCTCCATCCAAGCGTCAAGCACGTGAAGACATCTCAAATGGTGCTGTTACTGTTAATGGTGAAAAAATTACGGACAACGCTTATATCTTAGCAGAATCCGATCGAATTGAAGGAAAGTTTACGATTATTAGAAGAGGTAAAAAGAAGTATACCTTAATTAAATACTAATAAAAGAAGGGCTTTGGAAATCAAAGCCCTTTTTTTGCTATAAGGATATCGGTGTAACAACGGGTTAATTTATTTCGTCTAATAAAAAAGGAACGAAAATGGGGGTGAATATATTGAAATTTTTATTACACGCCGTATTTATTATTCTCATCGCACTTGTTACATTTTTCGGACTTGGTCCTGTTTTATATGCAGACGGGATATTACAAGAAAGATTATCGACTGCGGCTATCGTAGTTGTCATTTATATAATACTTGCCTTTTTATATCGGAAATCTATCAAATGGGTCAATCGAAGATAGAAAAAGCCCTGATACCAATGGGTATGAGGGCTCAGGCCTTATTAACGTGACTCATGTCCTCGTGACTTATGTTCTTCGGATTCAGCTTTTCAATTTTTACTCCTATAACTAACATTATTAATGTGGAAGATGGGAATGCGAACGAGTTCCTCTTTAGCAACCAAATGAACAAAATCATCTTTTACCTCACAAAGTACCCCCTTAACCATTTCAGAACTTCCACGATTAATTTTTACCCAATGATATTTCAATGATTTAAGTAGGTCTTTGAATTTATCAGCATTTTTAAAATTCTCAGGAATTTCAACGTCGAATTCCCACTTCCCTTTCATATTTTCTGTGTAACTTTTAATGTGTTGAGTTTTGTAATAAACGACTCCATCCTCTTCTGTAAGAACGACGATATAATCGTCTCTTTCATCCAATAACTTCCCAATTTTGGATTCCGATCCGTCTCGATTAACCTTGATTACTGTATCTTTAAAATATTTCATTAGGTTTTCACTCATATAAAAAATCTCCCCTTAAAGTAATTTAATTACACTGCATCATATGTTTAACGGGAGGAACTTGTCCTAAGCAAATGGCCTGTCTTTAAATTGTTTGTCTTTTTCATCTTTTACCATGAAAATAGGTATCTTCAAGATTAGAAAAATGAAAATACTTAAGAAGACCCTGCTCAATCGTTAAAAAAGAGGAGAGCGATAATGTCTCTTTATGTCTTAATAGTCAAAAAGAAGAAGAAAAAAGAAGCGTTAGACGCTTCACTAAATATTATTAAAACTAAAATGGCTTGGGCAAAAACAAAATTTCATGAAGAAATAACTTATTTAATGAGTGGATACTATCAAGCGTTTTTGTTGACAGTGTCCCTTCATTTTCAACTACTCTGCGAACCACTATGAGTGAGAAACTTTAAAAATTTAATCTTCGTAAAATCTTTTCCAATGAGATTAATGAGGATAAAAGAACTGACACATCAAGTTCATTTTCAAAAGATGTTTTTTGCGAAGTTCCCTGAGGGCTATTATTGGTATTATTGATGTTATTTTCACTCGCAACGTTTGATTCTTGACGTAATATTTGGGAAGTTCCCTGAGGGCTACAATAGATGTTATTGTTGTAATTTTCACTCGCAACGTTTGATTCTTGATGTAATATTTGGGAAGTTCCCTGAGGGCTATTATTGGTGTTATTGTTGTAATTTTCACTCCCATCGTTTGATTCTTGATGTAATATTTGGGAAATTCCCTGAGGGCTACTATTGGTGTTATTGTTGTTATTTTCACTCGCAACGTTTGATTCCTGACGTAATATTTGGGAAGTTCCCTGAGGGCTATTATTGGTGTTATTGTTGTAATTTTCACTCTCATCGTTTGATTCTTGACATAATATTTGGGAAGTTACCTGAGGGCTACAATAGATGTTATTGCAGTTATTTTCACTCTTATCGTTTGATTTTTGATGTAATTTTTGTGAAGTTCTCTTAGGGCTATTATTGGTGTTATTTTTGTTATTTCCACTCTTATCGTTTGATTTTCGACGTGACTCATGTTTTTCCGATTTCGCCTTTTTAATTTTTACTCCATAACTAACATTTTTAATGTGGGACATGGCAATGCGAACGATTTCCCCATTATTGACCAAATGAACTAAATCATTTTTTACCTCACAGAGTACCCCCTCTACCGTCTCAGAACTGCCACGATTGATAATTACCCAACGATATTCCAATGATTTAAGCAGGTCTTTGAAATTTTTAGTTTTTTTAAATTCGAAATCCTTCGGAACATCAACGTCGAATTTAAACTGCTCTTTCAGATTATCTGTAAAATTTTTAATATGTTTAGTGTTGTGGTAGACGATCCCATCTTCTTCCGTGAGAAGGCAGAGGTAATCTTCACTTGCATGCATAAACATCCCAACACTGGATTCTGGTCCGCCTCGATCAACCTTGATTACTCTATCTTGAAAATATTTCGTGAGGTCTTTACCCATATAAAAAATTCTCCCCCTTAAATTAAGTTATTAACTACACTGCATCGTATGTATAACGGGAGGAAGTTGTCCTAAGCAAATAGCCTGTCTTTTGCTCACCGGTTCGATCCCTTCATAGAACATCGTTATTTAGATCCTGATATTATCATGGCCTTTTTTTAATTTTGTTGCTAAAAACTCCTGCGATGACTATTGTTAGTAGGATTTTTACAAAATAGTATGGGTTTGTCCACTTGAATAATTTTGTTAAAACTTCCTCCAAAATTGCCCCCATCTCTTTGGGGGAGAATACAAAATTCTACTAAACATAGTAAAAACAAAAAACCCTAGAAGCGCTGATATAACGCTGTTTCTAGGGTTTTTGTGATTGCTATTTAATAAGCAAATCAATTAACGTGAGTAGAACTCGACGATAAGAGTTTCGTTGATTTCAGCAGGTAATTCAGAACGCTCTGGTAAGCGAGTGAAAGTACCTTCTAATTTGTCCGCATCAAATGTTAAGAAATCAGGAACGAAATTATTAACTTCGACAGCTTCTTTTACAACATCAAGATTGCGAGATTTTTCGCGTAGGCTGATTGTTTGACCAGCTTTTAAGCGGTATGATGGGATATCTACACGAGCGCCATCAACTAAGATGTGGCCATGGTTTACTAATTGACGAGCTGCACGACGAGTGCGAGCAAGACCTAAACGGTAAACAACGTTGTCAAGACGTGATTCAAGAAGAATCATGAAGTTTTCACCGTGTACGCCGCTTAATTTGCCAGCTCTATCAAAAAGATTACGGAATTGACGCTCAGTTACGCCATACATATGACGAAGCTTTTGCTTCTCTTGTAATTGTAATCCGTATTCAGAAAGCTTTTTGCGTTGGTTTGGACCATGTTGTCCAGGAGCGTACGGACGCTTTTCTAATTCTTTACCTGTGCCGCTTAGAGAGATTCCAAGACGACGGGAAATTTTCCAGCTAGAGCCAGTATAACGAGCCATGAATGACTCCTCCTTAGTGTTTTTATTTTGGTAAAATAAAAACCGTTATGAGACGCTTTAAAGCCATTTTATTTTCATGCACCTTCGCCCTAGCAGCTAAGGGTTACAAGATACACCATCATTTAAAGGCAATCTACCTTTAAGAGGAATAAAATGAGACGAATAAAGTTTTCACATAGGCTGCAATATTTTACACAAGGAGTATTATATAATTTTTATTCCTATAAAGTCAAGAATATTTTTTGGGGATGATGATACAGGAGAAAATTATCGGAAAGATTATTTAAATAAAGTTAATAAATTATACAAATAACTGTCGCCAAATTGTCTGAAAATTAACTATAATTAGGGTACTATGTATATATCTGGAATTAGATCGGGTGAAACCTATATGGATATTCTCGAATGTGATTTACACATGCAAGTTAATAGATATAAACAATTAATACAAATTACAGAAAAACTTCATTCGTTCCTTGATGTGAATTTCATCTTGGGAGAATTATGCGTAGCGCTTAAGGAAGTGTACCCTGACTACTCATTTTCCTTATTGCTTTCACAGGATACTCAAAGCCACAGCGACCTTCCGATTATTGAGCTTGAATATGATAGTGAAAATATTGCTGCTATCAATGCTTATGCAACCGGGGAGATTCAATTTGAATATTCCGCCCCTGATAAACATGCACTTATTTATGCCCCATTAAAAGGGAAGCAGGTAACCTATGGAGTCTTGCAGTTAATTGCAGCAGATACGACTGAATTTATGGCATATGAGGTGGAGTTTCTTACATTATTGGCAGGTTCTGCGGGATGTTCTATGGAGAATGCCCACCTCTATCAACAGTCAAAGAGGGAAATCTCCAACTTACAATTAATCAACGAAACTTCCCATTGTTTAAATTCTAACCTACGCATGGTTGATACGATGACATATATGTCAGAACAAATCATCACTTCCATTGATGCACAAGAAGTTGGCTTTTTCTTATTCTCAAATGAACAAGCAAATGTAAAAATACTCCCAGGTTCCACTTCATACTTTTACACTAAACAGGCCCGACTCTACATTGATTATATAAAGGAAAAGATCGAAAAGGAAAAAAATCCTTTATTTATAGGAGATATCAATCTCCAAAACATAAAAAGTATGAAAAGCTTTCATTCGATTCTTGCGATTCCGATGATTCAGAGCGAAAAATTAAAAGGTTTCTCCATTGTGATGCATCAAAAGCCTTATTTCTTTTCCTTTGACACATTTAAGCTCCTGCAGTCACTAGTTCATCATTCATCGCTAGCGCTTACCAATTCAATGCTCAGAGAAGAGTTAGAGCATATGGTAATCACAGACCACCTTACAAAGCTCCATTCCCGCAAATTTTTGGATGAAAAAATCCAGTGGTCAATGAAAGAGATTGAAGAAGGTACCTTTATTCTCCTCGATATTGATAATTTTAAAGAATTAAATGATACATACGGCCATCAGGTTGGAGATAAAGTTCTGGTTCAGGTTGCAAACCTTATTAAACGAAATATTCGCGGGCAAGATATAGGCGCCCGCTGGGGTGGGGAAGAACTCGCCCTTTATCTTCCTGGTGTCCCTTTAGAAAGAGGAGCAGCCATCGCTGAAAGATTAGTTAAAAAGGTATCCGAATGCTCCGACCCGCATATTACAGTGTCCTGTGGTGTTTCTTATTGGCATAAGGAACGGATCGATGCCTATAATTTCTTATTTAAACGAGCAGATGAAGCTTTGTATATTGCTAAAGGAACTGGGAAGAACAAAGTGGTCATTCAAGGAAACAAAATAATGGTTAGTTAGGACATTCATTTATGAATTCTCTAACGATATTCCCCCAATCAACATAATATATTATAAGTATGAAAACGTTTTCAAACAGGAGGAATCCAAAATGGGGAAAAAGAAATCACGGTTTGAAACGGAAGTTATTCATTCAGGCTACCGGCCAGACGAACATCATGACAGTTTAGTTCCCCCGTTATATCAAACATCTACCTTTACATTTACCAGTGCGGAACAAGGGGAAAGAAGGTTTGCTGGGCAAGAAGAGGGATTTATTTATTCACGCTTGGGAAATCCAACGGTGAAAATACTGGAAGAACGGATAGCAGTCCTTGAACAAGGTGAGGCAGGCTTGGCTTTTTCGTCAGGAATGGCGGCCGTGAGTGCAGTGCTAGTGGCCTTAACAAAAACAGGTGACCATATCCTTTGTTCACAAGGAGTATACGGCTGTACCTTCGGATTGTTGGAACTATTAAAAGGGAAATATGGGATTGAACACGACTTTTCATTAATGGAATCGGCAGAAGCATTAGATCAAGAAATCCTCCCTAATACGGCTTGTATCTATATTGAAACGCCAATAAACCCTACAATGAAGCTGGTAGATTTGGAATTGGTGGCGAGGGTGGCAAATAAAAAAGGGATTCCCGTTGTTGTGGATAACACATTTTGTTCCCCATATATACAAACCCCTCTTACCCTCGGATGCAATGTTGTCATTCATAGTGCAACAAAATATATCTGTGGCCATGGCGATGTTATAGCGGGTCTTGTCATTGGGGAGAAGGAGTTTATTAGGCAGGTGTCACGGACGACCCAAAAAGATATTGGCGGGATTATCTCGCCTTTTGATGCATGGCTGTTGTTAAGGGGGATTAAAACACTTCCAGTGCGCATGGACCGCCATTGTGAAAATGCCCAGAGGTTATTTGAATTTATGAAAAGTCATCCGAAAATTGAATCAGTGTATTTCCCTGGCGATGCAGAACACCAAGATTATTCGATCGCGAAAAAACAAATGAAACAATCAGGCGGGCTCATATCATTCACGATAAAGGGATCTAAGGAATCGGCACAACAGTTTATGAATCAATTACAATTAATAAAAATTGCGGTAAGTCTTGGAGACGCAGAAACATTGATTCAGCATCCTGCAACGATGACCCATGCCGTGGTTCCAGAGGAGGAACGAAAAAAAATGGGGATTGAAGATAACTTGCTGCGTCTATCTGTTGGTTTAGAAGCATGGGAGGACATTCAAGAAGACCTGGATCAGGCACTGGAAAGGATTTAAAGAGAAAAAGCACAGAGAGAATTTCTCTGTGCTATTTTCTATATATGTTCAACTAGAATTGCAACAAATTCCTCCAACATTTGTTGATCAAGTGCATCAAAACGATTTTTTTCAGGTGAATCAATATCCAAAACTCCAATTAGCTGCTCATTTTTAATGAGAGGGATAACAATCTCGGATTGGGAGGCTGCATCACAAGCAATGTGGCCGGGAAACTGATGAACATCTGCTACAAGAAAGGTTTCTTTTTTCAAAGCAGATGTCCCGCATACACCCTTACCCAAAGGAATACGTACACATGCAGGAAGACCTTGGAATGGTCCTAATACTAGTTGTTGATTCGTATCCATTAAATAAAAACCGACCCAATTAATTCGGTCAAGAAATTGATTCAAAAGGGCACTGGCATTGCTGAGATTTGCAATCTGATTGCTCTCATCGTGAATAAGAGCATGCAGTTGTTTTTTAACAAGATTATAATTTTCCTCGCGGCTCGCAGTATACATTTCGACGTTAAACATGGTATTTCCCCTTTTTTTCAACAATTTTATTTATTATTTTATCAAATTTACAAGAAAATGAGCAGACTTTGTCGATTTTTTCATAAAGGAATCTGTGTTATAACAAAGAATTATAATGTAAGGGGATTTTTGGGTATACCAGAAGGGGGGACAATTTATGAAGAAAAATGCTAAAGAAGCAATTGTTAAGGCCGCTATAACATTGTTTAAGTCCAATGGATACTCTGGAACATCAATTCGGGATATCGCCCGACTGGCAAAAGTAAATACGGCAACGATTGCCTACCATTTCGAAAATAAACCAGGTCTGCTAGAATATTGCTTTACGCATTTTTTTGAACAGTATATTAGTAAAATGGAAGAAGCCTACGCATCGATAGACAAGGGAGCAAAGGAGTGTTTAAAGCGAATTGTCACTGATTTACTTCATTATCAATGTGAAAATAGTAAATTAGCCAGTCTTGTCTATCGGGAAATGTCCATGGATTCGCAGGTGGTTCGCGAAATCATGTCAACCTATTTACTTAAGGAAAAATACTATTTTCAATTAGTATTTGAGCGTGGTTTTGAATGGAATGAATTCCGCCCCCACTCGATTCCTTATTTAATTATTCAACTTAAAGGATTATTGATGATGCCATTTATGAATACACATTATATGAGGGAAGTCTTGTATGTCTTTCCAAATGAACCATTTTTTGAGCAGAAATATTTAAAGGATATTAACTTGTGGATTGATAAAACACTATGCTCGGATGTACCAATGAAAATGAGTGCAGTCATAAAATAGCGGCAATCGCTATTTTTTTTTAGTTAATAGGAAAGCATAAATTCAACTGAGGCTCATGAACCGTCCTATCAGACTCGCCAATTGGTGAGTTTTCATTTATTTTACAAAAAAATTGAAAATAATAGTCAAAAAATGTCGTTAACATGGTATCATAATAGCATTGAATCGAACATTAAGAGATTTTTTTATAATAGATGCATGAAAACTGGAATTTGAAAGAATGTTTTGGGAAATAGGGGGCTTACTTGTGAAATATTTCATTGGATTTTTTATCCTTTTACTAGCCTTATTTGTAATTGGGTATTTAATAAAGAAAAAGTACTTTAAGGAAATGGATCGATTGGAAGGATGGAAAATCGATTTAATGAATCGTCCAGTACTGGATGAAATGTCAAAAGTGAAGCTGCTTAATATGACAGGGCAAACTGAAGAACTATTCGAACGTTGGCGAAATCAATGGGACGATGTGGTAACGGTACAGCTGCCTGATTTAGAGGAAATGCTTTTTGATGCCGAAGAGTACATAGATAAGTACCGATTTAGCAAAGCGAAAGGTGTCCAGCAAGCTATTGGAGCAAAGTTACAAGAAACTGAGGATCAAATAAAAAGTATATTAGAAGAGTTACATGAATTGGTTGGCAGCGAGGAAAAGAACCGAGTTGAAATTGAAGAGCTTAAAGAGCAGTATCGGGAATCAAAAAAAATGCTGCTTGCCCATCGTCACAGCTTTGGCAGTTCAGAAAAGTGCTTAGAGGAACAACTCAACGGCGTTTCACTAAAATTTCAGGAATTTGATGAGAAAACTGAACATGGTAATTATCTTGAAGCCCGTGAAGTAGTTTTAATGATTCATAGTCAGCTTGGAATGATTAAAAAAGATATGGACTTGATTCCGCAGCTGTTAATTGAATGTCAATCACTTCTGCCAAATCAGCTTTCAGATATGCTTGACGGATACCGTGAAATGTCTGATCAAGAATACTATTTAGGACATATTAATTTGGAAAAAGAAATCAAACGCTTAGAAGAGAAACTGGTTGAGAATCTAGAGCTTATCGAAGCAACGAAGATTGATGAGGCAGTAGAATGTATAAAAGAAATAAAGGAAAGAATTGATGTCCTTTTCGATTTATTGGAAAAAGAAGTACACGCCAAGCATTTTGTCCAAAAAAATGAAAAAATAGCAAGTGAACTTCTCATTTCTGCCTATGAGGAAAATAGTCATCTTTCAAGTGAAGTCATTCATGTTCAAGAAAGTTACCAGCTATCTGAAGGTGACTTTGAAACGCAGCGACAGCTCGAAAAAGAACTTTCCACTGTTTATAAACATTTTGAGATTCTGATTGAAAAACTAAAGTTAAACGAAACAGCACAATCGGTGATTAGTAAAGAGTTAGCTCAAGTAAAAGAACAGTTGGATATCATTCGAGAAGGGCAGCAAGATTTTGCTTTAAAACTTCAAGCCCTTAGGAAAGATGAATTTGAAGCAAGAGAAAAGCTTAAAGAACTTACCAAGAAAGTTGGAGAGACGGTTCGTCTCGTTACTAAGAGTAATGTCCCTGGCTTACCAGAAGATTATAGGTATTTATTTGAGGATACAAATGAAAGTATTCAAAATGTGAGATACCAGCTTGAAGAAAAGCCACTTAACATTTCTGCTCTCAATCAATATTTAGAAATTGCTGTATTAACGGTGGAGAAACTTACCAATTCAACGATAGAACTGCTAGAAAATGTTATGTTAGCGGAAAAAGCCATTCAATATGGAAATCGTTATAAAAGCCAATATCCAAATGTAGCAAAAGGATTATTGGAAGCAGAAATGGCATTTAGACACTATGAATATCAAGAGGCTTTAGAACAAGCGGCTGCAACACTTGATGTTATTGACCCAGATGCATTGAAAAAAATAAAAGCAACATTTGTAACAGAATAAATAACAAAAAACCGATCAGTGCCATTTTCGCTGAATCGGTTTTTTGTTATTCTTTTTTTTGTCTTTATGATAAGATTTATTTTTGTAAGAGTTCGGAGGAGAAAAAATGATTTATTTTGATAATAGTGCAACGACAAAACCGTTTAAAGACGTTATAGATTCGTTTGTTACGGTGTCTAGTGAATATTATGGGAACCCATCCTCACTACACAGTATGGGGGGACTGGCAGAGAAGCTGTTATCCCAGGCGCGGGAACAAGTAAGCAAGCTCTTAACAGTAAAGCCATCTGAAATTTATTTTACTTCCGGGGGAACGGAAGGTAATAATATAGCGATAAAAGGATCTGCTTTATTACATAAAAATAAAGGTCGGCACCTGATTACATCAAGTGTTGAACATCCATCAGTAAGAGCCGCAATGGAACAGCTTGAACAGGAGGGTTTTGAGATAACTTACTTGCCTGTTGACAGGTTTGGAAGAATTAATGTTTCGGATCTTGAAAAAGCGATAAGAAAAGATACCATTTTAATATCCATTATGCAGGTGAATAATGAAGTGGGGACGGTTCAGCCAATTAAAGAAATTGGAGACCTATTAAAAAAACATCCAACAATTTTATTTCATGTTGATGCAGTTCAAGGAATAGGAAAGATTCCCCTTTCTCTCTATAAAAACAGAGTGGATCTTTGTTCGATATCCGGTCATAAATTTCATGGTTTAAAAGGCACCGGTGCCCTTTTTATCCGTGAGGGTGTGAGACTTGCTCCATTATTTTCCGGCGGCAATCAGGAACGGAAGATTCGAAGCGGTACAGAAAATGTGGCAGGCGCCGTTGCGATGGCAAAGGCACTTAGGATGACATTAATGAAAGGCGAAGCAGAGATGGAACGAATGAAGAATATCCACAGCCTGCTCAGGAAGGGGTTAGCAGAAATAGAAGGTGTTCAAATTCATACACCTACTGAACATGCAGCACCCCATATTTTAAATTTCTCATTAAAGGGAATAAAATCAGAAGTATTCATTCATTCACTTGAGCGGAAAGGTATCTTTGTATCCACCACAAGTGCATGTTCCTCAAAAAAGAAATCACCAAGTAAAACGCTTCTCGCAATGGGCGTTCATGAAACGCAAGCTGAAAGTGCCATCCGGATTAGTCTCTCATTTGAGAATACCAGAGAAGAGGCAGTGACAGCTCTAGTTACATTTAAAGAATCCGCAAACCAATTACGAAAGGTTATGAAATAAATGGAATATGATCGTATACTCATTCGCTACGGTGAAATATCGACAAAAGGAAGAAATCGCAATCAATTTGTAGAAAAATTAAGAAAAAGTGTTAGAATTGCTCTTGCTCCCTTTCCAAAAATTAAAGTAGAAGCAAGCCGTGATCGGATGTATGTCTTATTAAATGGTGAAAGCAGCGAAGCAATTATTGGAAAATTGAAGAATATATTTGGTATCCAATCCTTTAGTCCGGCCATCAAGCTGGAAAGAGATATTGAGGTATTAAAACAGACTTCACTAGATATGATGTGCTCCCTATACAAGAAGGGTCAAACCTTCAAAATTACTCCGAAAAGATCTGATAAAACATTTGAGTTGGATACGGACGGAATTAACCACACCCTTGGCGGTCATTTGTTGCAGCATATCTCTGGACTCAAAGTGGATGTGAAAAATCCGGATATTAATTTACGGATTGAAGTCAGAAAGGAAGCCATTTACCTATCATGCGAAACCATACAGGGTGCCGGTGGACTACCGATTGGATCAAGTGGAAAAGCCATGCTCATGCTTTCAGGTGGAATTGACAGCCCTGTTGCCGGCTATATGGCAATGAAGAGGGGTCTAGAAATCGAAGCGGTTCATTTTTTCAGCCCCCCATTTACAAGTGAAAGATCGAAGGAAAAGGTCATTGACCTTTCAAAAAAACTGGCTGAAATATATGGATCGATGACCTTGCATATTGTCCCGTTTACTGATATTCAGCAAACAATTCGCGAACAAGTACCTGAAAATTATTCGATGACATCTACGAGAAGGATGATGCTTCGAATCACGGATGAGATTAGGAAAAAACATGAAGGTCTTGCTATAATTACCGGTGAAAGCCTCGGTCAGGTTGCGAGCCAGACGCTTGAGAGTATGTACGCAATCAATGATGTAACAAATACGCCTCTTTTGAGGCCATTGATTACGATGGATAAAACGGATATCATTAAAATCGCACAGGAAATTGATACACTAGAAATTTCGAATAGGCCGTTTGAGGATTGCTGTACCATCTTTGTCCCAGCTTCTCCAAAAACAAAGCCAAAAAGGGAAAAGGTTCAGCATTATGAAAGCTTCTTTGATTTCGAGCCACTCATTCATGAAGCGGTGCAGGAGACAGAGACACTTGTAATTAAACCTGATGACAAACAGCACTCAGAATTTAGTGAATTATTTTAAAAAGGTAAAATTAGAATATTTTGTGAACAATTACCAATTGTAAAATAGAATGAAGCTTTTAAGTTCTACACATTCTATACTCACAAGGAGGTGATATCACATGGCAAACAACAACAACTCAAATCAATTATTGGTTCCTGGTGTTGAACAAGCTCTAAGCCAAATGAAATATGAAATTGCTTCTGAATTTGGTGTAAATCTTGGAGCTGACACTACTTCACGTGCCAACGGATCTGTTGGTGGTGAAATCACAAAGCGTCTAGTAGCAATGGCTGAATCTCAATTAGGCGGCGGATTCTCTCGTTAATAAAAAATAAATACGATGGCTACAGAGAGCGTGGGGCTTCCCCCGCTCTCTTTTTTATGCTCAAGATAGTGAAAAATGTTTTTAAAATAAAAATAATTTAAAATTTTTAAATAATTTTGTATAATTAATTTGATGGGATAAATACGAAAAAGTTAAGGGGGAGAAGTATGAAGCGGGAAGATTTAATTGCGCCGGAAAAGTATAATCTTGTTTCTGAAATGGAGCGTTTTGCCAAAGAACCGAACAGAGTCGCATTGAAGTGGGAGAATGAGACTGGAGAGACAAAACAAGTTACATATCAGCAATTAATGAAGAAGATTAACCAAGCGGGGAATGTTTTCGCCAAGAATGGTTTAAACAGGGGCGACGTAGTCCTTGTTATCGTGCCCCGTCTGATTGAAGCATATGTTGTTTATTTAGCGGCAATAAAAGCTGGAATGGTTGTCATTCCAAGCTCTGAAATGTTAAAGGAAAAAGACTTGAAGTATCGTATTACACACGGTGATGTTAAGGGAATCATTAGTTATTATCCATTCGTTGATCAATTTAAAAATATAACGGCACCACAAGCTTTGGTTAAATTTACTATCGGAGGGTCTGAAGATGGCTGGATTCATTTGGACGAAGAGATGAAAGCTGCATCAGAAGAATTGGTGCTAGCAGATACGTTTAGAGACGATATGGCATTTTTGTCCTATACCTCCGGCACAACAGGGAATCCTAAAGGGGTTGTTCATACGCACGGCTGGGCCTATGCTCATTTAAAAACAGCTGCACCAAAGTGGCTTTGCATTGAAGATGGTGATACGGTTTGGGCAACTGCAGGTCCAGGATGGCAAAAATGGATTTGGAGTCCCTTCCTATCGGTACTTGGCTCAGGAGGAACAGGATTAGTCTACAACGGAAAATTTGATCCGAAAAAATATTTGAGCCTCCTTCAAAAATATGATGTCAATGTCCTTTGTTGTACACCTACCGAATATCGATTAATGGCGAAGGTAGATAATTTAGCTGATTATCAATTGCCAAATCTTCATAGTGCGGTTTCAGCAGGTGAACCTTTAAATAGAGAGGTTATTGATACGTTTAGAAAGCATTTTCATATTGATGTCCGTGACGGTTATGGACAAACTGAAAATACCTTGCTAGTAGGGGTTACAAAAGGGATGGAATTGAAGTCTGGATCCATGGGCAAGCCGACACCTGGAAATAGAGTTGAAATCATTAACGAAGAAGGCCAAGTTTGTGCTGTCGGGGAAGTGGGCGATATTGCCGTCCATGTAGAAACTCCAGCTCTTTTCAAAAATTATTATAAAGATCCAGAAAGAACGGCAATGCAGTTCCGAGGTGACTATTATGTAACAGGCGATAAAGCCAAAATGGATCAAGATGGCTATTTCTGGTTTGAAGGCCGCGGTGATGATATTATCATTAGCTCGGGCTATACAATTGGACCATTTGAAGTGGAGGATGCGCTCGTTAAACATCCATTTGTTAAGGAATGTGCCGTCGTGGCAAGCCCGGATGAAATTCGTGGCTTTATTGTCAAAGCATTTGTGGTCTTACAAGAGGATATTGATTCAACGGACCCAGAATTAACAAAGAACTTGCAGGAGCATGTCAAAACACTTACAGCTCCATATAAGTACCCTAGAAAAATAGAATATTTGAGTGAACTTCCAAAAACAACCTCAGGGAAAATCCGTCGAATTGAACTCCGCAAAAAGGAACTCGAGGCGGCTAAACAAGTTTAGTTTAATATTTCATGGAAGCAGGCGGAATTCCGTCTGCTTTTTATTGGAAGCAAAAAATTCCCCATTTCACGATGTTTCGAGTTATAATAGAAATTATTTCGAAACTAGAAAGAATAGGGGCTCGAAAACAGATGAAAAAGACTGAAACGCAAAAAGGAGTCATTTATGCCGGCTTTTCTTACTTGCTGTGGGGATTATTGCCGATTTATTGGAAGCTCTTAGACCATGTTAATGCAAAGGAAATTTTAGCGAGCCGTGTTTTATGGTCATTTATTTTTATGATCATCATTCTCTTCCTAACAAAAAAATTAGGACTATTTCTCCAAACCATTAAAGGGTTTACTAAGAATAAAAAACAAATGTATGCCCTGACGATTGCCTCCTTATTAATAAGTGTGAATTGGTTCATTTATATTTGGGCGGTTAATAGTGGTCATATGATTGAAGCTAGCCTTGGATATTATATCAATCCATTAATTAGTATTTTATTAGGAATGATTGTTCTTAAGGAAAAATTAACTATTTATCAATACGTCTCTTTCATTTTAGCTGCAATAGGGGTATTGATTATTTCTATTTCGCATGGGCAGTTTCCATGGATTGCCATTTCTTTGGCCCTATCCTTTGGAGTGTATGGTTTAGCGAAAAAGTTAATAAACGTTGATTCTGCAGTCGGATTAACATTAGAAACACTTGTTGTTACACCTGTTGCCGCCATCTATATTGGTTACTTATTTATGAATGAATCCAATTCCTTTATAACATCAGGGATCCAAACCGATCTGCTTTTAATCGGTGCAGGAGTTGCAACAGCAGTGCCGCTTCTATATTTTGCAAAAGGAGCACAAAAAATTCCCTTATCTTTATTAGGATTTCTCCAATATATTGCACCTACATTAACCTTATTATTAGGGGTATTTATCTATCATGAACATTTTTCAAAAATACAACTTCTATCCTTTATGTTCATCTGGTCTGCGTTAACAATTTATTCCCTTTCAAAAACAAAACTATTGTCTCCACAATGGTTACATTTGCGAAAAGAAAAGAGCACGAGCATATAAGCAAAAACCTTATCCCTTTAATAGGATAAGG
>NZ_JBPXRO010000039.1:0-46365 GCF_051842875.1 Neobacillus sp. C211 | reverse complement strand
TACATTTCTTCACAAACTTATTGATAAGCCTATCCCTAAAATAACAAACGCATCAAATTAATTGACTCGATGCGTTTGTAACTGAATAGTCGTCTGCTTTTTTTGCGAAGTCGAGACCGTTTGTATTACTATTCATCATTTTGGTCACTTTAACATGTAAATCAGTCCACGAAAATGAGCGAGTTCTTGGTCATCAAACCCTTCACCAATTATTTTTAAATTATTTAGCTCTTCTTGAGAATAATCACGTGTCTGGCTAAAGTCTAAGCTGTCAAATTTGATAAAAACATCTTTGAAGTCGTAATTAGGGCTTTTTTGACGAAAAGTTTTATTGACAAGTGACGCTAATTAGTAATACTATATACCAGTAGTCAGTAATACTTAATATCAGTAACACAAAATACCCGTGTTACAGAGTACTGAAAAAATATAAGTAAAATATAAATGGAGGTAAAGAATGGAAAACATCACGGAAATGCTGAAAGGGGTGCTTGAAGGTTGTGTGCTTGAAATCATCAGCCGTGGCGAAACTTATGGCTATGAAATCACGCAACAGCTGCGAGAACTTGGCTTCACTGATGTGGTTGAAGGCACAGTTTATACGATTACCATGCGGCTTGAGAAAAACAATCTGGTGGACATCGAGAAAAAGCCATCCACTATGGGACCGCCGAGAAAATTTTACACACTCAACGCAGCAGGTCAAGTCCAGCGTGAGATTTTTTGGAAAAAATGGGATTTTATCTCAAGTAAAATTAACGAACTTAAGACTAAAATAAAATCAAAAGGAGAGAAGTAAAATGAATATTTTTGAAAAAATTATCGGAAGTCTGGATGACAAGCGGGAATGGAGGGAAATGGAGGCACGTGCGAAGGCACTTCCAAGTGAGTACCGCAATGCTTACAAAGCTATCCAAAAATATATGTGGACTGCTGGTGGTGGTCCCACCGACTGGAAGGACAGCAGCCGTATCTTTGTCGGCATTCTCGACCTCTTCGAGGAAGGAGCAGCGGAAGGCAAGAAAGTCACTGACCTTACGGGCGAGGACGTGGCTGCTTTCTGCGACGACTTGGTGAAGGATGAGCAAACTTGGAAGGACAAATATCGCAAGAAGTTGAATGATACGATTGGTCGTGGCTAACGGTGAATTCCAAGTGGAGTGTCACCTAGCATCGACATTAACCACGCAAACCGTCACTGGGGGCGACTTGGCTTCCTTTCCGAAGAACTAGTGGCTACCGCTAAAACCTATGTCGCCAAGTATCGTGAAGATTTGAATCAGCGTATCATGATGCGATGGAAAAAAGTAAATTCAATAGATAATTTCGACTGAATAGCTGGTTACGGAAATGTGTCACCTTCACTATTCAGTTATATTTTTAAACTGGTAGTAAGTAATACAGAATATCAGTCAGACAGATTAGTGAAGTATAGCCAATCTAGCGCATTGCTGCGCTTATTATAAGGAGGAAAAAAGTATGAGCAATGCAGCGATTTCTGTAAAAGGGTTAAAAAAATCCTTTAAAAATAAGGAAGTCTTAAAGGGGGTGGATTTTGAGGTGCGGCGTGGCGAAATTTTCGCCCTGCTGGGCTCAAATGGAGCGGGCAAGACGACGACGGTCAACATCCTCTCGACGCTGATGAAGCCCGATGGCGGCGAAGTCGGTATTTGCGGCTTTGACGTCCAGCGTCAACCGGATCATGTTCGCCAGAGCATCAGCCTGACAGGACAGTTCGCAGCTTTAGACGGTATGCTCACAGGAAGGGAAAACCTGATGATGATCGCCAAGTTGCGAGGAGTTTCCAATCCCGCTCAAGTCGCTGACAATCAGCTTGCAAGATTCAGCCTGACCGATGCGGCCAACCGCCGGGCGGATAAGTATTCCGGCGGGATGAAGCGCCGGCTTGACATCGCCATGAGCCTGATTGGGACGCCAGAAGTCATTTTTCTCGACGAACCGACGACAGGGCTTGACCCCGAAGCGCGGATTGAAGTCTGGGATACCGTCAAAGAGCTTGCCGGCGGAGGCACGACCATCTTGCTGACGACCCAGTATCTGGAGGAAGCCGAACAGCTGGCTGACCATATCGCCATCCTGCATGGCGGGAAAATCATCACAACCGGTACCCTTAAAGAACTCAAAGAGATGTTCCCGCCAACGAAAGTGGAGTATATCGAGAAGCAGCCAACATTGGAGGAAATTTTCCTCGCGATCATCGGCAAAAAGGAGGATATGTAAATGAAAAGCAAAACAGGGGTAATATTAGGACGATTAATGCGCAACATCATGCGCAGCCCGGATACGATTATTACGGTGGCGATTACACCGATTATGATGATGCTGCTGTTTGTCTACGTATTTGGCGGCGCCATAGAGACAGGTACGGACAACTACGTCAATTATTTATTGCCGGGAATCTTGCTGATGGCTATCGCTTCCGGCGTCGCTTACACTTCCTTGCGGCTGTTTAACGATGTAAAGAGCGGATTGATGGCGCGTTTCATTACCATGCCCATCAAGCGCTCATCGGTATTGTGGGCTCACGTGTTGACTTCGCTTGTTTCCAATGCGCTTACTGTCGTGGTAGTTATCCTCATCGCGCTCTTGATGGGCTTCCGTTCCAGTGCTGGTATCCTGGATTGGCTCGCAGTAGCTGGGATACTCGGGCTGTTTACGCTGGCGCTGACATGGCTGGCGGTCATTCCCGGATTGACAGCGGGGTCTATGGAAGGGGCGACAGCCTACTCGTATCCGCTGATTTTCCTGCCGTTTATCAGTTCGGCCTTTGTCCCTACCGAAACCATGCCTAAAATTGTCCGTGCGTTCGCTGAGAACCAGCCCGTGACTTCAATCGTGAATGCGATTCGAGCCCTCTTGTATGAAGGGTCTGTTGGCAACGATATCTGGATCGCGCTTGCCTGGTGCGTCGGTATCATGGTCATCGCTTACTTCATCGCCAGTAAAGCATTTAAACGACAGTTAGGGTAAGTACACCATTAAGGGATTAGCCCCTATCAATAGTCAGCCCCTACGATGAATGCATTTGCTACACATGGAAGGCTACTTAAATGCGGTGCAACCATCGATGAAATCATGGAAACCCTCAAAATATGGTGTGGTTGGAGGCGCATTGATCACTTATACAACTCGGGGTTGCCAGGATGCATTAGAAGAATTTACAGCGGGTAGTGCTCTTTCGCAGGAGGAGAAATTAAAAGAATAAAGCCCATAGATAAAATTGACAGTAAAGAGTAGATTCCGAAGCAAAATCGCTTTAGAAATCAACGTTATTAACTTAAGGAACTATGGATTACATTTCAGTTGGAATGTAATTCATAGTTTTTTCAATTGAAGGAAGAAATTTTAAGGTAACATGAAAAGAGAGAATTTTTCTCCCTTAAATCGGGTAATAAGTTGTTTTATTCCGTCTTATCCAATGAAATGATATCCTTGGCAAAAGGGTAGTTGGGAATGTAAATGAGTTATGAGAGAATATAAAAATCTCTGTTTCTAAATGAACAAACGGAACAGTATTTCTGAAATAAAAGTTAAGTATGTGAAGAAATGTATTAAAGTAACGGGTGCGATTGTTTAATAAGAACATTCGCTTTTCTTGTTCAGCAACGGGAGTTGAGTTGAAGAAGGAATAGACGAGTTTGCATCTTTTATTGGCAGTAACATTAACCTAAAAAGGTTTCTTAAGAACATATTTAAACAAATGTGGCAGCTTATTAAAATCAAACGATCCCTGTAAGTGCAAGTCAGGAGGAGGGTATTTATATGTCTTTAAGTGCGTGTGAGTTATTAACTTCACTTCAGGTCCATAAGAAATCCGATATGTCATTCGGTCCTTCCCTACTCGAACATGGTGTCCGCTATCGTCAGGCACGATTTCAAATGTAATCTCCAATATTAAGCCACGGAAGCCATTTACTCTTCTTGTTTCAATCACTTCAATTAACCATGGAGAGACTTGAGGTGAAAAATCCTTTAAAATCTTCGGATAATAATACTTATTCAAATCTTCTCTGATATAAGGAGTAAGCAAATTCATAAGCATATCCTGTAAACGAAGTTCTTCGGAATCTTGAGTTGGTTTATCTGCGGAAGCTGTTGTTGTTTGAAAAGAAGTAATAGTAAGAAAGGATAGTATAAAAGCGATTAGCATCTTTTTCATTCTTTTTAATACACCTCTTTTCAACTATTTAATTTATTATTACCTTTTTTGAATAGGGTATGTGCTTATTGAACGGGTACGTTACCTTAGAAACCAATCTGTTGCTTCGGCAGCCTTCTTTTGTTGTTCCATTAACGAGCAGGTTAGTTGAAGTGAAAGATGACTCCTTACGTTCCATTTGAACCAGATTCGTATTAAGAGAAAAAAAGACCTCTATACAGGAGGTCTCAGACTGTCGACAAATCCGAAAAACCTGGGTTTGCCGGCAGTCTTTTTTATGTCTTTATTAATTTGTTTGTTGATTTGCGCTCCAGGCGCTTCGCTTTCCGCGGGCGTAGCGGGGAGCCTCCTCGGCGCTTAAGCGGAGGCCACTGAAAAACTTGCGTTTTTTAAAATTTACAGGCTAGATTTGTATGAAAATAGGCAACTTCTGTTTAATTTAAACAAGAAGTTGCCTATTTCTTTGTCTATTCTTTACCCTTTTTAATTTAGAAGCGTGAGTATCCGCTTAAGGTTGACAACGAATATCGCTGTTGCCCCTTGGATTTGCATCCCAAATAGACCCGAGGATGAGGCCGTATCATACCCGTGTCTGTGTTTCAATTCACTATTTTTCGCTTCAATTTTATAGCGTGATTTGGCTAGTTCTTTAAATTCTTTAGTATTTTGAAATTCTTCTTGATCTGTATGTTCTGTTGATTTGACAGTCACAGAATATGTTTTACTTTTCGCTCCTTCTTTATAACATCCCTCACTTAAAGGACAAGCTTTACATTTTTCAATATCAAAATGGTACTTAATTCTAGGATTTTTATCTTGGCCTTTTCTTTCCTCATACTTTTTTCGGATGGCCATATGCCCTGCCTTACAGACATACATCCCTGCATCTTTATTAAATTCAAACTCTTCTTCTTTTGTCCGTCTACCATGTGTAATATGTGGATGTAATTTAGAAACAAGTGCAAGTTTATTTTCTTTAGTATAGACAATATTGTCTTTTTCAGAGTAAGCTGTGTCCCCAATGACGGTGTCAATTTCCATTCCTGTTTCTCGGCTTTTTTCAATTAAATCCCGCAGGTATTTTCCATCACTTTTTTCACCTGTTGTCACAACTGCCGCTGTAATAATTCGTTCATCATTCATAGCTAGATGTGTTTTAAATCCAAAGAAAGAAGAATCCGCTGATTTATGTCCGATACGCGCATCGGGATCAGTTGAATAGCTCAGCTGTTCCGTGTAATCCACAACTACTTCTTTTAGTACATTTAATTTTTCTTTGACGGCAGGAATAGCAGCGATTTGTGGTTCAGTTTCGACAACAGAAATGATTTGACGACAATAATCCAATTCATCCGTTACTTCGTTAGAAGTTGTTTTCGGTGGGAATTTTTCCTTTATAGATTCGTTTATTTGATAAACGGCTTTTCGCACATTTTTGGATTTTTTCCTGTAAAAATTCTTTCGGTGATTTTTGGTTATAACGCGCTTTTGTATGTGTGGCATCAACGATAATCGTTTTACTTTTAATGATTTCTTTTTCCAGAGCAATCTCAACTGTTTTTCCAATGAGCATATCTAATAAACCCACATCTTTAAGACGAAGCTTACGGAATTTCGTTAGGGAACTTGGATTAATCACGGAATCTTCTGGTGCCATATCCAGGAAATATTTAAAGGACATATCATATTTAGAACGTTCTTTCACATCTACATCTGATAAATCATAAATAGATTTAAGTAATAAATACTTGAACATTTGAATGGGAGATATGGCATTACGACCGTTATCGAGACAATATTTCGTTTTTAATTCTTCAAGAATGAATGAAAAGTCCACTAGTTCATTGATTTGGCGAAGCATATTATTTTTTGGCACAACGATATCATATATCGCCATGAATGGGCTGAGATTTAGCGTTTCTTGTTTTGAAATCATTTCGATACCACCTACATACATTAATAACTTAAGTATAAAACAAAAAGCGTTCAATATTTCGATTAAATCGAAATATTAAACGCTCTATTATAAAAATTGGGCTTTTTCAGTGGCCTCCTTTAATGCACGGGGGGACTTGCTAATTTTTGATAATCTTTTAGGATTTCTTATTAAACACTCACTTTACGTTCACTCAGTAATGGTTAATAGAGTCAAAACTTTTCCTAATCGAGGATTATAGACGGATTGTTCATAAACACTTTCATTTTCCTTGGCATCCTTAAACCAGCAAGATGCAGGCACTTCACCTTCTCTAATCTCCTCCACCACACTTGGGTTATTAAAAAAACTCGCTGCCTTACTCCGCTCGTCCACATTTTCAACTGAAATTAGATTACGGCTCCCTGGAAAACTTTTAATAATTTTAGAATGCTGCGACTGGACAACAGCATATTTTTCATCTGCAAAATCGACTAATCTATTTAAAAGTACGAACAAAGACACATTATACTTTTTATCAGCAAGTTCTTTTAATGTTTCAATTGTAGCATCTTTTTCAATAAAATCGGTTGTTAGTTCTTTGGTTGGCATTAGAATGTTGAAAGCAAATTGATTCGCTTCCATTCCTTCTACTTCTTCGACTAATAGGGTGGAGTGGCCAAACAGCAATTCGTCTCGATCCTTTTTCTTAACCTCTTCATGATCGTATTTTCTAGAAATATAGCTTGATTTTAAATGCCATGGGAGAATGTAATGTCCAATTAACGCGGCTAACGTAAATTTTTTTCTAGTCTCAATTGTAATTTTCCGATCCAATAGGATGATCGGGTGGTCCACTTGAATCAGAATTCCCTCACCCTCGTCTAAATTATCTTCAAATACCTTTATACCTAATCCTTTTGCGAAACCGTAGATATCTATAGGTAAACGATGATCTAATTTTTCTTCGAGATAATATTTAGCGTATTCTGAGGGTGTTTCAAAAAGAGTATCGATTTTTACTTTTCTGCCCGTTGCTAAAAAAGCAGCATACTCAACTAATTTTTCCTTATCCTGCTGCGACAGTGAATTCACAATTCGAAGGATCACTCGGTCAGAATGTTCAAGGGGCTCTTGAGTTTTTTCTTTGGTTAAACCAGAAAGTAAATATTCAGTGGATACCTTCAAGGCAAAGGATAATTTCCTCAAAACTTCAAAGGAAGGCCGCCTTGCACCAGACTCATATTGGCTAATTGCTGGCGGTTTAAGGCCAACTTGATCCGCCAGTTCAGCCTGGGACATATTTAATTCTTTTCTTCTATTTTTTATTCGTTCATTAATTGAGTTGGGCATTTCCTAGACCCTTTCTTAACCGTTTGTTATGTCAATAATAACATATAGAAATGTTTATTGACAACGTTGTTAACATGAGTTATCTTAAGGTTAACATATTGTTATTGTCGTTATCACACTTAGTAAAGTGGATAACCCACGCTAATAACTCTATACTGCTAAACTATTGAGGAGGAATAGAAATGTATTTTAAAAAATATGAGAATAGCCTGAGAAAGCTGCCATTAAAAGGGATCTACGAAAGAGGGGATTTACTTACGGATGAGTTTCTGTATGCGAAGGAAGGAAAAGTAGAAGTTTACTGGGCTCCTTTTGAATTTATAAACAAGGATGCGAAAGTCATCATTCTAGGAATTACTCCTGGTTGGACTCAAATGGAGCTGGCCTTTAATTACGTACGTCACCATATTGATGAAGAGGATTATGAACACCTAATTTCTAACGCTAAGAATCATGCTAGCTTTGGCGGGACCACCATGAGAAGAAACCTCATTGATATGCTCGATGGGATCGAGTTACATAAATTTTTAAATATTACTAGCTGTGAACAGCTATTTAATGACAAGGATTCTTTATTACATACTACTTCGGTCCTGAGATACCCTGTGTTTATTGATGGTGAAAATTATAGTGGCAGCAGCCCAAAGATTTTTAGTCAAGAAATTTTCTTGAAAATGATTGATGAATTATTAGTCCCAGAACTAAATCAAGTAAAAAATGCTGTTATAATCCCTACAGGTAAGGTAGTCTCTGATGTTCTTAGATATCTAGTTGACGAGGGGAAAATCTCCCATGAATTGATTCTTTTTAATTTCCCGCATCCGTCTGGGGCTAACGGTCATCGTAGAGAGCAGTATGAAAATAATAAAAATACCTTTAAAGAGATGTTAATAGCAGCTGGAAAAAGGGGCCAATTTCAGGAGACTATCAATCAGTTAAAACCATCCGAGGACCAAATGACTGAATTAATTAAGCACTTAAAAATAATTGGTGCTGAGTTAAAAAGAGGGAATGACCTAAAGGAAAGAGACTCCTATTATGAAAAAAGATTGTTACATCTTGCCGATGAGATTGAACCATACGATCACAAAATTGCCTTAGTAATTGAACATCTGTTGAAATAAGGACAGAAGGGAGAAGGTACCATGGGGAAATATAGAAGTTCAATCGTTATCGTTATTGCGACTATTGTCTTGGGGATTGGATACTATGTATCTACTAGTTTAGTAGGATCAAAGGAAGCGGTTAAACACGTTGAAAAAAACGAAGAAAAGGAGGTCATTGAAACATGGACCCCTACTGATGAAGCTTCGGAAGCGGATGAAGTAATTGAAACGCAAGTGGAAACAGAATTTCCAGAAGGTATCACTGAAGCTGAAGTTCAAGACGCTATCCATTCCATGAGTCATTCTAAGGTATATGCTTCGGAGAAATGGAGTGATCTAGAACCAACTCAAGAAAGAATTGATCAATTACTTGATGCGGTTAAACGAGATCAGAACGGTTTAGATCACAGTGATCTATACATAGGCATCTTAGAGAAATGGCATGTGGGTGATTTTAGTGAAGCTGTTTCAGACCATAATAAAATTTGGGAGCTTCAAGGAGGTTCAGTTGGAGAAGCAACCAGATTGCTTACTAAAGAAGAGGAGGCTGAGTATCGAAAAGAGCGCTTTAACGAGTTTTAAGATGTTTTAGACTTGGATATCACTTTGTTGTACCAAGCATTTCTCATTCAATTGAAATAAGACATTCACTTGTAAAATAAAAAAAGCTTGTAGAAACAGTCCAAATGGAAATGTTGATTTGAAATACTATAACTCATAACCGTTTTGGACTTTCAAAGGTCTCGCAAACTTAAATATTATGAGCGTTTTCGATAAGATGCTTTATATTTTGAAGCTGAAAAGCTCCATATATTCTATTTTTGGATGTAAGTTCATTTATAAAAAACTGTTGTAACTGCTCTTTATTCGTAATCCGTTTTACTATGCTGTTTATCCATGTTGTAATATCTTGATTTTGTAAATAATTTGATGGATGACGGCTGTCTGTTTAACCTGGCTCATTGGGTTTTCATAAGTCTGGTAAACCAGTAAAAGGTGCGAAGGTAAGCGCAGATTTGGATATGTAAGGGATGAGTCATGGAGGTATTTCTATGAAAATGCTAGAAACCGGGAATAGTGTGTATGTTGGACAAGATAAATTTGAAATGGAAGGGGATTAACTGCTACCATTAAAATAGATTACAACAGAGAAAAATGCAACGGAGAAAAAGATTTTCGATTGTTTACACTGCACAATAGTTTTCGTAAAATCATTAAATGTGGCAGGTTCTAACAATAAATTAACAAAAGTAATATTCATCACCCTGATTGCATTTGTTATAATAGTGTCAAGAAGGGGGTGCTTAACATTGGAGAATCCTTCGAGATTGTCTGGTACTTCTGCCACTCATGCAAAGCCTAATATGGAAAAGGCGATACTTTGCATGGGGCAAAACTAAATTAAATACTTATCGCCTATTTCATCTCTTGGCTTTGCACCTTATTTAATCATTAAAAAATAAGGGGCTGGCAGTCATGAAATATGTAAATGCAAGCAACATTTTACCTGAGAAACTTATTAGAGAAATTCAAAAATATGTACAGGGGGAAACTATTTATATCCCTAAGCCGGAAACGACTTATCGAAAATGGGGTAGCCTTAGCGGTGGAAGAAAGCTCCTTGATCAGCGCAATTCCAATATAAAAAGCGCCTTTACTAGCGGCACAAGTATTCAGGAATTAGCGCATGAATATTTCCTTTCAATAGAAACAATCAAAAAAATAGTGTATTCAAAGCACGGATGATTTCTCCGTGCTTTTTTATGTTAAGAACATTTCTAAGTTGAATTTTACATTTTCCCAGCTAGAGTTATTATTTAAAATAAATCTAAGGATGGTGAAAGTATGACCGAAAAATATATAAAGAACGCTGACTTTAATTTTATTCATAATCAGGTAGCCCTGATTAAAGATAGCTACAAAAAAAATGCGTCCCCAAATGTAATTCAGGCCGTTAAGGATATAGCAAACTTGAAAATAATGGCACTCTTTCAAAATGCAATGGATGAGCAAAAGGAAATGTTAGATCTTTCTACACTTAAAACCGACCAGGAATATAACAAATACATTCAGCAGCTTCATGTCTATTTGCTACCATTTCCAAAGATCTCTGAAGCACAAATGAAAAAGATGTTTCCCAAAAATAAAAAATTAAAACTCCCTGACTTAGACAAAATGAATCTACATCATCTTACATATTTAAGCTGGGTGGATATCAGCACTAATAAGAAGTTTATTGTGTTTGAATTAGAGGAGAAAATGGTTGGAATTGAATGCAAATATACATTGCTAAATAAGGATAATATCTGTTCCTTCTGTAATCGATTTGGCCAGGTTGCCTATATCTCCACTGTTACAAAAGAAAAAAAGGCTAAAAATCCTGATTACTATAAAGCGATTGGAAACTATATTTGCTTTGATAGCACAGAATGTAACAAGAACATTACCAATGTCGATTATTTAACCACTTTCCTTAAAGAATCGTTGGGAGAAAAAACTGTCCTGTAAGAAATATGGGACAGTTCTTTATTTTCCTTCATTTTTTAGTTTCTCGACAGCAGCTACTTCTGAAATCGTATCGACGAAACCAAGTACCTGAAAGTTATCATTCATTACGTCTGTTGGTGAAGTAGTAATACCTTCTGGAGTTATGATAATCCAATAATTCATTTTCCAACTCAACTCCTTTGAAATTTTATCCGGATCAGCTTTTACCAATTCATATGTATACATACTTGATTAATAAAAAAGATCTTAAACTAGTAATTTGTTCTATTACTAAAATTAAAGGAATAGGTATGGTTTTGTTGAATTTAATTAAAATGGTGTTTTAAATTCGGATAGGAGTTGATAAGATTGATTGATCAATTAGCTCATGCCCTAAGTTTGAGAGGGTTTTTAATTACAAAAATGGATGATCATATTTATTTTAGTAGAGGAAATCATGAAGAGGAACTAAGTGAATTAGGAAAGATATTTTTGGCAGGAAATACAAAAGCACCCGCAGACTGGTTCATCAAATGGATTATGCACAGATGAACAAATGGTTGAGAACTAAATATAAAAACTATATACATAGCCAGGTAGAGGTGAAAATCCATTGAATTTCTGGAAAGAAGCTGAGTGGTCTGAAATGCTATTTTCCTATTTAACCGCGGGCTGGTATGATTGGACCGTGTCTGAACATTTATATAAAAACAATACACACTGCTGGTCCGTAACCGCAGGATATTACTCTCATTATATTTTAACAGGTGCGTTGCTGCAGCTCTATTTAGCCGACGAAGAAGGTTATAGAGACACAGGCACAGTCAGGGATATTTCTGAGTCACATGCAAAGCTTTGCAATTTTTTACGCGGAAGACTCGAACCCGATCTAAGGTAAAAATTAGTAGAATTTCTCGAAATGGTTACTAGCCAGCAAACAACTTTCTATGATAAGAAATTGCTTCAAATCGGTGATGCCCTCTATAATGCAAAAAAAGCACGGGAATCTCATACGTACCATGTGCTGGTTGTTTCTCATCAAACTCTAGCAAAAGTAACTAGCAATAGAGGCCAAACGATTAATGGAAGTAAAACGGTAGAGGATATTAATGGATACATATTAGAACTATCCGTTATTATTAATAAATTTGTTTTAGATTTAGTCCTCAAAGTTGTAATGAATCTAGATGAGTCTGTTAAACACTACCATTTAAGAAATTTGGAAGACACCCTTAGCATTTTAAGTAGTGATCAATAAGGTGGTATAAAGATGTCAATGTTTATTTATTTACTATTAGCCATAATCGGCGGGTCTTTAATAGGAACACAAGCCGGAATAAATGGTGTGTTGGGAAAAAGGATTGGAGTTATCGAGGGTAGTTTTGTTTCGTTTTTTATCGGTACAATCATTCTCTTATTACTTGCTATTTTTCTAGGTAAAGGAGATTTATTAAAAGTAACAACCGTTCCGAAATGGCAACTAATAGGTGGAGCACTTGGAGTTGGATATGTAACGATTATGGTAGCCGTAGTACCTAAAATTGGAGTGGCTTCAGCGATTACAGCTGTAATTGTTGGACAGTTATTTATAAGTGTGGCACTTGATCACTTTGGGATCTTCATCAAACAACCGATACCAATTGATTGGTACCGCATCACAGGTTTAGTCTTATTACTCATCTCGTTGTTTTTGATATTTAAGGGGAATAGTAAATGGTTTTGAGATAGAGAATTAAAGCTCGGTGAAAGAAAAACATGGGAAATAAACCCCTGAATCCAATCGCGGTGACTCAGGGATTATTTATTTGTTAATTAAATTTAGTCGCTTTGAAAAAGTCATTTTTCAGTTTTCCGTAAATAGACGTTAAGCAGCACTTAACGTCTATTTTTATGTTAGTGTGTGAAGAATTACTTCCCTACTAGTGATAATCTTTGATGTATAGTAGAGTAGAACTTAAAATTGCAGAACGAATAGTAACCGCTTTTTATATAGGAGGACATTTATGAAAAGATTGATTTTGTCGACAGAGAGTGGTGCGGATTTACCAGAGGAATTAGCTGAAAAACATAATGTTCAAGTGGTCCCGATGCACGTGATCATGGATGGGCAGGATTATTTAGATGGTACGTTACCTGTTACGGATATTTATGAGTATTACGAGCGGACAAAAACAATACCCTCTACAACGTCCACAAACTCGCATGAATATCTTGAATTTTTCACGAAGATAAAAGATGATTTTCCTGATTGCATCATCATACATATTGGTTATACGTCAAAGGCATCTTCTTCTTTCCAAAATGCGATCATCGCAGCGGAAGAATTGAATGATATCTATTTAATTGATGCTTTGAACGTTACAGGTGGATTAACTGCGATTGTGATGTATGCGGTTAACTTGTTAGAGAATGAACCCTTGATTGACCCGGTTCGCTTAGTAGAGAAGATTGAATCAAAGATTCCTAAATCAAGACTGGCTTTCGTTCCCGGCAGCTTAGAATTTTTAAGAGCAGGAGGACGTGTAAGTAATCTAGCATATCTAGGAGGGGCTTTGTTAAAAATAAAGCCGCGTATTGAACTAATTGATGGAAAACTTGTTTCAACAAAAAAATATCGTGGGAAAATGGAAGCTGTTTCAGAAAAACTCATCCGAGATTATTTAAATCAATATGACATTGATAGAGGACAACTTTATCTTATTTACTCTATCGGACTCGATGAAACGATCAAGCAGAGGATGGATGAAATCGTAAAAGAATCTGGTTTCAAAAATGTAAAGTGGATTCAAGCCGGTGCAATGATCTCTACTCATGCTGGACCTGGCGGCATCGGAATTGCAGGCTTAGAAGTGTTGGGATAGTGGGGACAGTTACACGGATTTAAATGTTCTTGAATTAGTAGGAAATCCTGTTGCTGTTAACCCAGAACCTCGTCTTTTAGAAGTAGCTAATCATTAGAAATGGTAAATAATTAAGTAACGAATAATTGGTATAATAGTAGGTGGATTATTTATTTCAAAAATATGGAGATACGGTACAAAATAGTGTCTAAATCGAATAGAAAAACAATCATTAGATTTTTACTGGAAGGAGCAACACAATGAAAAAGTTGATGATGAAAATGCTGTTCATTTTGAGTACATTAACACTTATTAATGGTTGTTCACAGAATAATACAAATAATAATAGTAATAAAATGGATAAACAAAAAGATATTAATACTAGCCAAACTAAAGATAACCAAAAGACAACTTTACCACCTAAGATAGATCCCATTCAAGAGCAATTAAAAAAGATGACTTTAAATGAGAAAATCGGGCAAATGATAATCGCAGGTTTTGATGGTACAACTGTTAACACAAATACACAAACCCTTATTAATAAATACAAGCTGGGCGGGTTAATCCTATATCAAACGAATGTTAAGGATGCTCCTCAATTAGTAAACTTAACAAATAATATTAAAGCTACAAACAGCAAGAATAAGATTCCATTATTTATATCCGTCGACCAAGAAGGTGGAAGGGTAAACCGAATGCCATCATCAATCAAAAACACACCCAGTGCAAGAATCATTGGAAATAAAAATGATGAAAAATACGCATTTAATATCGGTAAGGTAATCGCAACTGAATTGCAAGCTTTTGGATTTAACACAGATTTCGCTCCCGTTCTAGATATCCAAAGTAATCCTAATAATGCTGTTATTGGGGACCGTTCATTTGGATCAAATTCCAGTGTTGTTTCAAAACTGGGGGTTAGCATGATGAAAGGTATCGGTTCTGGGAAAATCATTCCGGTTGTAAAACATTTCCCTGGACACGGAGACACTTCCGTTGATTCTCATTTGGAACTACCATTAGTAAAGAACGATCTTACAAGACTAAAAAAGGTTGAATTAGTTCCTTTTAACAATGCTTTCAAAAATCACGCTGATATGGTGATGGTTGCTCACATATTAGTTCAAAAAATTGATCCTAATTATCCGGCATCTATGTCCAAAACCATTATTACAAATCTATTGCGTAATCAATATGGATTTGGGGGGGTTGTCATTTCAGATGATATGACAATGGGTGCTATTGTAAAGCACTACAAGTTGAAAGATGCAGCTGTAAGGGCTGTAAATGCGGGGAGCGACATTATTTTAGTTGGTCATGGAATGGAAAATGTGGCTACTGTCTACAACAGTATTTATTCAGCAGTGACAAATCATACTATTTCAGAAGATACTATAAATAAGAGTGTATACAGGATTTTAACTTTGAAACATAAATATCATATTAATAATAATAAAGTTTCACCTGTAGATGTAAATAATCTAAATTATCAACTAACAACAACTATTTCAAATACTACTACTACAACGAATATAGCAAAGAGTAAATTACTTTTAAATATAGCAACTAAAGCAAAGGATGGTTCGATACTAAACTCTGATTTTCATCTAAAAAGCACCACAATTGATGAAGTGAGAAAGATCTGGGGAAAAGAAGATAAATGTGATTATGTTGATACAGCTAAAGGCACTTATTGCACATATAGCCAAAAAAATATTGTTGTGGCTTATAATAAAGGGCAGCAATTGTTTGAGATTCGATCTTATGATCCGAGTTTAAAAACCTTAACCAAAGAGGATATAAAGAAATATTTTGGTTCTCCGAAATCAGATGTTAAAACAAGTAACAAGGAAGAAATTATCAGCTATACAGTTGGAACCCATACCTTAAAGTTTGTTTTTTCTACTAGGACTCAAATCTTGTCTCTTGATCATTACTCTATATATAACAACCCTAGCTAAAAATAATATGGCAAGTTAAATTAAATGTAATAAAACATTTTTTTGAAGTAAGGTAATTTTAGAAAAATTTAAAAAGGCAGCCCAGCACGCCAATGAATCGGTTTAAGTAACTCAAACCGCTAAACTCTAATCCTATTTAAGTTTAGCGGTTTTTCTTTTGTTATAACAATTCGAAAAAGTACAAAGTTGTTCCTTTTTTTGAATCCAATTAATTTCTTTATGGCACTATAATATTTATAAATAAGAAATAAACTTATATTTTATTGGGGTGACCATAATTGGAAATTGAAAATACGCAAAAAGTCACATTTAAGTTGGAGAATGGCAAAGGGAAGCTTGAAGTAAAAGGGGAAATGATCGGGGAAAGCCGAATCCCATTTTTTGATGACTTAAAGTTTAAAGGGGTAATTGCTTTACTTAATTCCATCGATAAACAAAACTTTAATGAATCAGGGAACTCTCAACTATTTGATCATTTTATCAGGGAAATAGAAGAGACAATCGATGAAATGAAAAAATATGACCAATTTCAGGGGAAACTTAGCTGATCCAAGTATTTTTATAATCATCTTAAAATAGAGCGGGGAAACCATTCATAATTAAAATTTTAATGTACAAAATATTCAAAAAATATTGACAACGGAGGGAAATCACGGTAAATTATGTATTAATAGTAAATATACTATAAGGTTATAAAGTTATAATATTATAAATTAGGTGTGATTTTATGAAAATAGATAAACATAATCATGTTCCTCTCTATCGTCAAGTGGAACTGGTATTAGAGGAAAAAATTAAATCCAAGCAGTGGGATATAGGTTATCAGCTTCCAACTGAACAGGAATTAGCTGATCTGTTTGATGTGAGTACCATTACGGTCAAACGGGCGGTCATTGAATTGGTAAACAAAGGGTATCTTTACCGGCAAAGAGGGAAAGGTACTTTTGTAGCGGGTTCCACGAATGAACAAGATATTAATGTGTTCTTCTCCAAAACAACAGAAGAAGAGGAACATCCGCATGAATTACTCGGTTTTTCGATTGAAAATGCGGAAAACGAGGTGGCAGAAAAACTAGAATTGCAGCCTGAAGCAAAAATCATTAAGATCAAGCGTTTAAAAATTGAGAAGGATGTTCCAGTTGCACTTGAGTACTCGTATCTGCCCTATGATCAATGTCCTGGCCTGACGCCAAATGATATAAATAATGAACTTATCTACAATATTCTGAGAAATAAGTTTCATATTTTGTTAGGAAGGGCTAGGCTATTAATTAAGCCGTATATTGCTTTAGGTGAAATGGCAGAATGGCTTCAGGTTGAACCAGGTACGCCTGTGTTTGAATGGGAGAGGTTTACGTATACCAAGCAGGGAAAGGTAATTGAATACTCCAAATTTTATGTACGCCATGATCAAGTTACCTATTATACTGAGATTCATTTTTAGATAAGAATAAAAATATAATATTATAACTTAATAGATTATAATATTATATTTTTTTGAAAGCGCTTATCTGAAAATTTAAAACATTACATCAATGATTACTAAAATAATTTAAAAGGAAAGGGAGGAAAGTCGAGTAGCTAAAGTATTGCCGCATATAAGAGATATCTATATTTGAGGAGGAGTAATGATGAAAAAAAGAAACGTGTCGTTAGCTCTATTAATTATTCTTGTTCTGGGTATTATTTCTGCGTGCAGCAGCCAAACGGGCAATTCGTCTGAAAAATCAGCAGGTGAAGGCGGAAAAACATTAGTATTTGCTGCCTATGGTGGAAGCTATGAAAAAAAGATGAAAGAGACACTTATTCCAAAGTTTGAAAAGGAATACGGTGTGAAAGTGAAGTATATTACTGGAAGTTCTGTTGATACACTGTCAAAACTTCAGGCACAAAAGGATAAGCCGCAAATCGATGTCGCTTTCATGGATGATGGACCGCAGGCTCAGGCAAAATCTTTTGGTTTACTAGCACCATTAGATGAGAGTATTGTGACAAACCTGAAAGATGTCTATGATATTGCCAAAGATAAGGACAAGATCGGAGTTGGTTTTGGAATTATTACGACGGGATTAGCTTATAACAAAGATACCTTTAAACAAAATGGCTGGGAGCCGGTTAAATCCTGGAATGACTTAGCAGATCCTAAGTTTAAAGATAAATTAGTTCTGCCATCCATTGCCAATACGTACGGAGTGCATATGCTTCTCATGTCAGCTATAGCAAACGGCGGAAGCGCGCAGGATATTGAACCTGGATTTGAAAAAATGAAGGAAATTGCTAAAAACGCAGTGACATTTGATAAAACCGCTGATGTTTCTAACTACTTCTTACAAGGTCAAACAGTTGCAAGTGCGTGGGGAAGCAGCCGCGTGTACACCCTGCAAGATACAGGATTCCCAATTGAGTATGTAATACCAGAGGAGGGTGCCCCTGCCCTTATGGCAACGGTTAGTGTGGTAAAAGGCGCTCCAAATGAAGAGCTGGCCCAAAAGTTTGTTAATTTTATTTTAAGTGAAGATACCCAAGTGGAATTTGCAAACGCTTTATTTGACGGTCCTGTCAATAAAAACGTGAAACTAGATGGGGATATTACCAAGAAAATCGTTTACGGTGAAGATGAAATTGCAAAGCTTGTTAAAGTAGATTGGGAGTATGTCAATACAAAGAGAGCTGAATGGACAGAGAGAGCAAATAAAGAAATTGAAGTGACCCACTAATGAAGGGGTGAAATGATGAGCTATTTATGCCTTGAAAACGTAGTAAAAACCTTTAATAAAACAGAAGTTGTAAAAAAGATGAACCTTGAAATCAAGCAGGGTGAGCTTGTTTCTTTCCTTGGGCCATCAGGCTGCGGAAAAACAACTACCTTAAATATGATTGCTGGGTTTCTAGATGTAGACGGCGGAAGAATCGTGGTGGACGGGAAGCCTGTTCACCTGCTTCCTCCTAATAAAAGAGAAATGGGCATGGTTTTTCAAAACTATGCTCTCTTTCCCCACATGACCGTATTTGATAATGTTGCCTATGGTTTAAAGCTTCGCAAGGTTAGTAAAAGCGAGATTCATACCCGTGTTACAGAAGCGCTTGAGATGGTCCGGCTGGCAGGCTATGAAAAACGCTATCCAAAGGAGCTGTCCGGTGGTCAGCAGCAGCGTGTTTCACTAGCAAGAGCACTCGTGATTAAGCCGAAAGTTTTGCTTCTTGATGAACCATTAAGCAATTTGGACGCCAAACTCCGTCAAGAAATGCGTGAAGAAATCGTGGATATTCAAAAAAAGGTTGGGATTACCACCATTTTTGTAACCCATGATCAGGAAGAGGCACTTGCGATTTCAGACAGAATAGCGGTTATGTATGAAGGCAGAATTGAACAGGTCGATACTCCAGTGGCCATTTACAACCACCCTCAGACTGATTTCGTCTCTAGGTTTATTGGCGAAGTAAACCAGATTCAAGGTCAGGTGCTCGAGGCACTGAGTGATAATCAATGCTTAGTGTCTTTGGACGGCTATGAGCAGGTTCTATCGGTTCACCAGCCGAAGGATTCGGTGATTGACTTTTATATTCGACCTGAAAAAATACAAATTTCGATAGAAAATAGTGAGGGTCTTCAGGTTAACGTGGAAAGGAAAATGTTTTTGGGTGCGAAAACCCGGTACATTTTAGTAAACAAGGAGAAACAATTCATTGCTGATATTTCCAATGTTGCGTTAAATCCTGATCTGGTTCAAGAGGGGAAACATGTATGTATTAAATGGAATCCTGAGGATTTATTAGCTACCAAAAAGTGAGGTGACTTGATCCAATGCAGGCTGAAACAGCGTATCAGGAAAAGGAACTGCTAATCAGGGAGAAAAAAAAGAATCTAACGAAAAAAAAGCTTGATTATTTGCTTTTATTACTTCCGACCCTTGGAATCTTTATTTTCTTCTTTTTGCTTCCATTGTTCTTCCTTTTTATCACAAGCTTTAAGACTTTTGACGCAGCAAGCGGGATTGGCCATGACTGGACGTTCCAGAATTATCTTAAATTTATTTCAGATAAATTTTATCTTGGGGTTGTATGGCGGACAGTAAAAATAGCCTTGATTACTACTCTGGCTGCGATTGTTATTTCGTTCCCAGTAGCCTATCAAATTGCAAAAGCAAAGGGAAGGATCAAAAATTATTTAACCCTTTTAGTTTTGTCACCACTGTTAATCAGCATGGTGATCCGGTGTTATGGCTGGGTCATTTTGTTATCGAATAATGGAGTGGTCAATCATACGTTAATGAATCTTGGGTTGATTGATAAACCGTTAACCTTGCTCTATACGGAGTTTAGCGTGGTCATAGGAATGGTGCACGTGTTATTCCCTTATATGGTGTTAAGTATTATGGGTTCGCTTGAAAGAATTGACCCTTCTGTGATTCGAGCTTCACAAAATCTAGGGGCCAGCTCGATTCGAACTTTTTTTTCAATCATTTTGCCCTTAACGCTTCCTGGAATATTTGCTGGTTCCGTTATGGTGTTCAGTTTAGGAGTAAGTTCCTTTGTCACTCCTGCGATTTTAGGGGGACCTCAGGTAAAAGTGATGTCGTTCCTTACATATGAACAGGTTGCGGTGATGCTGAATTGGCCTTATGGGTCGGCCATTGGGTTCCTATTAATCTTTATTGCCACTATTACTATTATTATTTATAGCAAATTGCTTACTAGTTCCAAAAAAGGGGTGGCCATTCAATGAGGAAGGCATTACCAAAATTCGGCTTAAATTTCTTTTGTCTGCTCGTTTACATCTTTTTGTCTGCCCCGATTGTCGTTGTTTTATTGTCTTCCTTGACAACCACTGAGTTTATCGTGTTTCCTCCCAAAGGGATCACGTTCAGGTGGTATGTCGAATTAATCAATCATCCTGAATTTATGCAGTCCTTTATGCTCAGTATTAGCGTTGCCTTTGGTACGGCAATCCTATCAACGATTATCGGAACGATGGCTTCTATTGCGGTTGTCAGATATCAATTTAGAGGGAAAACAGCCATCATGCAATTAGTTGGTTCACCTCTCTTGATCCCTTCCGTTGTATTTGGGGTAGCACTTTTGCAGTTTTTTTCCTGGATTGGTTTGGCAGCGAGCCCGGCAGCTTTAATTATTGGTCATATTATTCTAACCATCCCCTTTGTCATGCGATTGGTTGTTGCCAGTTTAGTAGGCTTCGACCGCACGATCGAGCAAGCGGCTATGAATCTAGGGGCGGGAAGCCTCAGGGTATTTTTTCAAATTACACTTCCAATCATTAAATCGGGTGTGATTGCAGGAGCTATTTTTGCATTCATTACTTCTTTCGACGACTTAACCGTTGCCCTATTTATTGTCAGTACCGATGTGGTAACGCTGCCAGTTCGGATTTATACCTATATGCAATATCAGTATGATCCTATCATCACCTCTGTTTCTAGTATCATGATTCTTTTAACAGTCGTATTAATGGTCGTTATCGAAAGAGTATTAGGCGTAGGAAAAGTATTTGAGTCGAAAAATTCATAAGAAGGTGTTTTTATGCACATTAAACATCATCCCGTATTAGGGGAACAGCTTCAAAAACAAGTAACAATCTTCTTTAAAGATGAACCGCTTGATGCCTATGAACACCAATCCGTTGCTTCAGCCTTGTTGGCCAATGATATAAAAAAATTGGGCGTGAGCAGGAATTTAATTCAGCCAAGAGGTATGTTTTGCTCGAGGGGCAGATGCTGCAGCTGCTATATGACGGTAAATGGAGAGGATCATGTACGAACATGCATAACGAAGGTCGAAGAAGGCATGAAGATTTATCCGAATGATGGAGATCCAGACGTAAGGAGTGAATGCCGTGGAGACTGATGTTCTTATTATTGGTGCTGGTCCCGCAGGTCTTACCGCTGCTTTTGAAACAGCATCAAGAGGCTTAGAGGTAACCATAGTAGAAGAATCTTTTTCAATGGGCGGACAATTAATTCAACAGACCCAAGTCCTTCATTCACTGCCTTCTTCCTATCAGCCTATGCGCGGGTTTGAGTTGGCCGATCTTTTAACGAAACAAGTTGAAGATTACTCGGTTCGTTGTTTGCTAGGTCATCGTGTGATTGGCTTTTACAAGGATGGAAGTGTTGGTCTTTCGGATGAGGTCAATGTATTTCCTCTTAAAGCGAAAAAAATCATCGTGGCTACGGGTGCGGCTGAAAATGCCCTTGCTTTTCCGAAATGGACGCTTCCGGGAGTCATGACCATAGGTGCAGCCCAAACCTTAATGAATCGGGATTTTGTGATACCTGGTAAACATGCCGTTATCGTAGGATCCAGTGACTTTGCGATGGATGTTGCCCTCCAGCTTACTGAGATCGGTGTACAGATTAAGGGGATTGTCGAAAAAAATCCAACTTTTACGGCACAGGATGAAGAAAAAGTGGAAGAGGTTCGGAAAAAGGGCATTCCAGTTTATGTCAATTCCTCCATCAAGGAAGCCAGGGGAATTGGTAAGGTAGAGGAAATTGATATCGAGAACGGAGAACAGATCCTTACAGTAAGCGTTGATGTCGTCTGTATTGATGGCGGCCGCTCGCCGATTCTCGATGTTTTTTACCAGCTTGGCTGTTCATTCAGTTTTCAAAAAGAACTAGGAGGCTGGATCCCGCAATACAACAAATCTTTACAAACAGACCGGGAAGATATTTTTTTAGCAGGGAACGCTGCCGGAATCAGTTCCCAGGGAGCTTTACTAGTGATAGGTATGATCGCAGGGGTTAGTGTTTGTGAATCCTTAGGTGCTATCAGTAAGCAAGAGGCCGATGTCGAGACCATGTCTCTATGGAAAGAACTCGAGATCCTGGAGACGAAGCTTTATCAGGAGACATGGAAAGCAAGAAATCAGCATATTGAAAACTTTGAACATCCCGTCCTTAAGGATCAATTTATCTCTTAGTTCGAAAAGATTAAGAGACGAGAAGGTGAATAAATTGGATAAAACCACGATTATTTGTCGATGTGAAGAAATCAGTTACGAAGAAATCGAGGAAGTTATTTCGAATGGCGCCAAGAGATTTGATGATATTAAAAGAATGACACGCTGCGGCATGGGCCCCTGCCAGTCAAAAATATGCAATAGCCTAGTGGCCACTATAATTCATGAGAAAACAGGCATACCTATTCATGAGATTCCACTGCCGCGTATGAGGATGCCGATAAGTCCAATTAAGCTTGAAACCCTCGCAACGAATAGTACCTCATTTTCCGCGGTGAAATCTGTTTTAGATGAGGTGGAGCTAGAGGATGGGAAGGTGAGATAAATGGAAGCTAGTTATGAAACGATCATTATCGGGGGAGGGGTCGTCGGAAGCAGCATCGCTTACCACCTTTCGGAACGAAAAAAGGAAGGAATTCTGGTACTGGATCAAAAATTCCCTCTGTCGGGAACTTCAGGTTCCACACAAGCGTGGGTATGGGTTCATAATAAAACACCTTCTTGGTATGCAGAGTTTAATATGTACAGTGCCGAACTTTATCCTTATTTATCAAAAAAAATTGGCGATGTAGAATATAAACGGACTGGCGGACTTTCCCCATTTTTTAATGAAGCCGATCGTGAAAAAGCGTTACGGCTTGCAGAGGCCTACAAAAAAATTGGCATCAAAATTAAGGTTTTATCCCGTGAAGAGGCCTTAGAAAAGGAACCATCGCTCAATCCGGAGGTTGCAGGGGCTACGTATAGTTCCATTGATGGCAACGTCAATCCTTTTCGGTTAGTCGATATGTATATGAGGGCGGCCAAGAAAAATGGAGTTCACTACTCTACTTATAATAAAGTAGCGGAAATTCAAAAGCTTCCTGGGAAATTCATTGTTGTCTCACAAAAGGGAACGTTCGTTTGTAAGAATCTTATACTTGCTGGTGGCACCTGGTCAAGAGAATTAGGAAAATTAGTAGATATCAACATTCCGGTCAACCAGTTAAGAGGCCAGATTCTTGTTACCGAACCCCTAAAACCATTTTTACATTATACCATCAGCGGTTTGAGACAGGCCTATAATGGTGAGGTATTAATCGGTTATTCAATGGAAGAAGAAGGTTTTAACAGAGCAACCACATTGGATGTCATTCAAGAAACGGCTAATATGGCTGTCCACTATGTTCCGCAATTAAGAAAAGCAAAGGTTGTTCGCGCTTTTTCAGGAATTCGAGCCATGCCGGAAGATGGTTTTCCCATTCTGGGGAATATCCCGGGTATTGAAAACCTTTTTGTGGCAGCAACGCATAGCGGCGTAACTCTATCGCCGCTAATAGGGACTCTTATGACTGAGTTAATTCTGGATGGGGAAACTTCAATTCCAATTGATCGCTATTCCATCAGCAGATTTGATTTGGCCATTAGATAAATTAGTGTCATTATGAACTTTGTTTTTTATCTATTTAAAATTTATCATACGGTTAAAGGAGGGATTTGTATGCCGCATTTAATTATTAGAGGAGTTTCAGTGGATCAGGTTAAAACGATTAGTACTTCGTTAGTACATGATTTGGCAGATTTATGTGCATGTGGAACGGACAATTTCACCTTAGAAATTGTCCATTCTACCTATGTATATGATGGCAATGAAGTTCCTTGCCATCCATTAATTGAAGTTAAATGGTTTGATCGCGGACAGGAAATTCAAGACCAATTTGCCAAAATTGTAACCAAACATATTCAAGCACTAGAATTTCCAGAAGTAGAAGTCGCTTTCAGTACATTTCAGGAGTCCGCTTATTATCTGAACGGAAAAAGTTTTTCCTCATCGTGACATAAAAGATTTTTACTTATTAGAAATAACCTTTAGTAAAAAAATGGCGTTCCTAAACTAATATCAGTTTGGGCACGCCATTTTTATCAAATGATTGAAATCAATTGGATCATCATTATATTTTTTTAAAACATTAACACCGGGTTCTTTGACAGAACAGGTGAAGCTGCCATCAAAACGGAAGTGGCTCGAAAGAAGATTGAACTAGAATACATTGTTTGAGAGGGAGTATCGCAATGAAATTTACTAGATTTACTAAAGGTTCGTCCGTTTACACAGGTGTGATGTCTGAAAACACGATACAAGAAATTAATGGAGATATTTTTGGTGATAATTGGGAGTATACAGGACAAATATTTTCTATAACTGATGTAACACTGCTGGCCCCCATAAAGCCAAACCAAATTATTGGAATTGGAACAAACTATGTTTCTAAACTTGAAGACCGACCTTCAGAGCTTCCAGAAATTCCTGTATTCTTCTTTAAACCAATATCCTCCGTTATTGGGCCTGAGGAAGATATCATCATTCCGGAAGGGATCGAAAAGGTGAAGTTCGAATCAGAGTTAGCTATTGTCATTGGTAAGGAAGCTAAAAATGTTTCTGAATCAGAAGTGTTGGATTACGTGTTCGGATACACGGTTGGAAACGATGTAACAGCTCCTCAATTTTTTCATCAGGACGGGCATTGGACCATTGGTAAGTCCTTTGATACCTTCACACCACTAGGGCCCGTTATTGAGACAGAATTAGATCCATTTGCTGTGAAGGTGGAAGCAAGACTGAATGGTGTGGAGAAGCAAAATAGTCCAACCGAGCTAATGATTATTCCGATCAGAAGAATGGTATCCTATCTGTCAAAAGTGATGACACTTCAGCCGGGGGATGTCATCCTGACTGGCAGTCCCGTTGGAGCAGAGTTTGTCGGTGCTGGAGATACAATTGAATGTAAAATTAAAGAGATTGGGACATTAAGCAATTCATTTGTATTGGCAAAAGAGAAAGTTAAATTTTAATCATACTAAATAAGTGAATAAGCATTAACGTAAACATTTTATGCTGATCTTTTCTTTACTAGGTAATGAAATACTTCAAAGGATTTTCTCAATTCGTCCTTCCCTAGACATTGCATTCACTGCTTATTAGCTAACTGATCCCGATCTGGGGCTTGTGGCGGTTGCTCTAACCAACCGTTATCAATCATTATATTGGCTCCATCTTCTGCATATTGTACAATTTCCGCCATTAATCGAGAATAAAGAGCTCCTAAATCGCGTCTTGCACTTGTCCCAAGACTAGCCCCATAATGGCTAATTCCTATCGAAACTAACGCTGTTACATGAAACATCATCAGTTTATCGGAAAATGGGGCAACCGTTGAATCAGTTGCTTCAGCATCCCATTTACTAGCTGGAGGCAGGTGATCCTCACTTAATACAGAGCTGAAAATTTCAATATGTTTAGCGGAAATGTCTCTCCCTCTTACCATAAAATTACGAACCTCTTGAGACTTTGCTACTTGACTAAATCCCGTGACCAGTGCTTCTCCTAACATATTTCGTATCATACTAAAATAGATATTCGCTATTTCAATTGCATTAAGAGGTCTACGCTTGCCAAACCAACCTGTTAAATAACTTTGTTTTTGAACGTATTGAACCTGTTTTGGTTTTGGAATATGCGGAGATCTCGTATGGTTTCCCTTTGATAACAATACTTGTAATGCTTGGTTAAATAGTTGAGTGTATTCAGTTAGACAGTTGGTGAAATATTGACTTTGGTCTGTTCGAGAAGAATTAGCTAGAGCCATCCCATATGATTCAATTCCGATTTTGGCCATGTTGTGAATGTATGTAAGATAGAACGTATCCGTAAATAAAGGAGGGGCTTGTAAATTAAGATCCTCATTTTCGTTAAATCCATCCGGAATCGGAATTTGTTCTTCGTTAAATATAGTAGTTATTTGTAGAACATGTGATTGAGATAACTGTAACGCAAATTCTATAACGCTACGAATTTCTGTATCTTTAACGGTGGCTAGAGCATATTTAACAACACAAATGATCATCGTATCATTTAGGTAAGCCGTCCAAAGATTTGCCATTTCTGCAGATGTTAAATCAATATGATGTTTTGTTTCCATGAATTTGTTTCCTCCAACTATTTATTCGCTAGCAATAATATCTCCTGTGTTAAATTAATTATGTATATTTGAGCTGACCAAACCTTCGTAAATTTTATCTACGAGGGTTTTTTTATGCATCCTAAAGAGCACTTTGAATACGAATGACGAATAACTTGGGCTTTGACAGGCACGACTTTTATTGGAGATAGAATTAAATGGAAATGGAAAGTATACACTATTTTTATGTGAAAGGTATTAACGTTCCCATCATAATTTCAGTAAGAAGGGATGTTGTCATGAAAAAGCTTGGGTATCCGAGTGCACAAGGTTTATATCTGCCTGAATATGAACATGAAGCTTGTGGAATCGGAATGGTCGCTAATATAAATGGAAAAAAGTCACACGACATCGTGGAACATGCGATAACGATTTTATGTAATTTAGAACACAGGGGCGGACAATCTGCAGACATTAGCACGGGTGACGGCGCTGGTATTCTGACCCAAATTCCACATTCTTTTTTTGAGAAACAATGTGAAAAAGAAAATATTGAACTCCCTGAAGCAGGGAGGTATGGGATTGGTATGGTCTTTTTACCTCAGGACCCAGAGATTAGAAAAAGGGTCCAAAAATTAGTTAAAAACGTCATAGAAGAGGAAGGACAGACATTTCTAGGCTGGAGGACCGTACCAGTTAATGATTCTTATGTCGGTGACCTTGCCAAAAAATCAAAACCGTTTATACGTCAAATGTTTATCGCTCCTTCTGGCGACCTTAAAGATAGGAGTGATTTCGAAAGAAAATTATATGTGATCCGAAAACGATTAGAAAACGAAGTTTCCCCTTCTGATCTTGAACATCAAGAAGGTCTATACGTTTGTAGTTTATCATCAAGAACCATTGTGTATAAAGGCATGTTAATTCCAGAACAGCTTGATTCCTTTTATATTGACTTGAATCACCGTGACTTTAAGTCGGCATTAGCCCTTGTTCATTCGCGATTTAGTACCAATACATTTCCAAGTTGGGAAAGGTCCCATCCCAATCGATTTACCATCCATAATGGAGAATTTAATACCATTAAAGGAAACGTTAAATGGATGCAGGCTAGAGAAGCCCTCTGTGAATCTGAATTGTTTCGTGATAACGATTATCAAAAGCTGTTTCCGGTCATTGATACAGATGGCAGCGATTCTTCGATGTTTGATAATTGTTTTGAATTTCTGCATCTTTCTGGACGATCACTAGCTCATACGGCCATGATGATGATTCCTGAGCCATGGGCAAATGACGTAACAATGGATGATGAAAAGAAAGCATTCTATGAATTTCATAGCTGTTTAATGGAACCATGGGATGGGCCTGCGGCCATTGTATTTACAGATGGGAAACAAATAGGAGCATGTCTTGACCGAAATGGGCTGCGGCCTGCCCGGTATTATGTAACAAAAGACGGGATGATTGTTTTGGGGTCCGAAGTAGGTGCCTTAGATATTTTTGTTGATGATATTGAATATAAAGGCAGACTTCACCCTGGAAAAATGCTTCTTGTTGATTTAGAAAAGGGCAAAATTATTCCAGATGAAGAAATTAAAACGGAAATCGCGTCTGAACAACCATATAAAGATTGGTTGGCTAAGCATCTAGTTCGTATAGATGACCTGCCTGAAACGAGCCATCATAAAAAAGTTTTTACTATGGATGACCGAATGAAACAACAACTTGCCTTTGGGTATACAAACGAAGAGCTAAATAAAGTATTGAAGCCTATGGTAACGGACGGGAAAGATCCGGTTGGATCTATGGGGTATGATTCGCCGCTTGCGGTCTTATCTAAAAAACCACAACTCCTTTATAACTATTTCAAACAGCTGTTTGCGCAAGTAACAAATCCGCCAATTGATGCGATTCGAGAGGAAATTATTACTTCCGTAGTCACAACAATTGGACCAGAAAGAAACCTTATCAAACCTGAGCCTGAGAGCTGTAAACAAATTCAAATTCAAACCCCGATTTTGACGAATAGTCAGCTAGGCAAGCTGTATAAATCAAGTTTTAAGTGCGAAACTCTATCAATAAATTTTTCTGTTAAAGCTCCTCATTTTGAACAGATTTTAGACGATCTATTTTCGAAGGCTGACAACGCGATTGACAATGGGGCTTCCTTACTCGTTTTATCTGATCGCGGAGTCAATGCCGAATATGCAGCGTTGCCTGCCTTACTCGCCGTTTCTGGCTTGCATCATCACCTGATCCGAAAAGGGACTCGTTCCAAGGTAAGTATCATTCTTGAATCAGCAGAACCTAGAGAGGTCCATCATTTCGCAGCATTACTTGGTTTTGGGGCAGAAGCGATTCATCCGTATTTAGCATTTGAATCACTGCGAGGTTTGATTGAAATCGATGATATACGTGAAATGCAGGTTGAGGATGCGATTGATGTTTACATAAAGGCATCGACAGACGGAATCGTTAAAGTGCTATCGAAAATGGGGATTTCGACCATTCAGAGTTATCGTGGTGCACAAATCTTTGAGGCAATCGGAATTGACAAGGACGTTATTGATAAATACTTTACTCGAACTGCCACGCGAATAGGCGGAATCGGGTTAGATATTATTGCCGAAGAAGTGATGATGAGGCATAAAAGAGCCTTTGATGAGTCAAGAGGTGAGAAGAGGACATTGGAAACAGGTGATGATTTTCAGTGGCGCCACGACGGGGAAGATCATCAATACAATCCTCGGACGATTCACCTTTTGCAACAAGCTTGCCGAACAAATAATTACAAGCTGTTTAAAGATTATTCATCCTTACTGACAGATCCGAAGCATAATCTTCAATCGATTCGAGGCATGCTATCGTTTAAAAAACGAGAAGCGATACCGATTGAAGAAGTGGAGTCTATTGAAGAAATTTGTAAACGGTTTAAAACGGGAGCGATGTCTTACGGCTCCATCAGTAGTGAAGCCCACGAAGCGCTTGCCATTGCAATGAACAAAATTGGTGCCAAAAGTAACTCTGGAGAAGGGGGAGAAGACCCTAACAGATTTACCCCTGATCCAAATGGCGATCTGCGTCGTAGTGCGATTAAACAAGTTGCTTCTGGTCGATTCGGTGTGAATAGTCATTATCTTGTAAACGCCGATGAGATCCAAATTAAGGTGGCCCAAGGTGCTAAACCAGGAGAAGGGGGACATCTTCCGGGAAAAAAAGTATATCCATGGATTGCAGAGGTTAGAGGTTCTACACCAGGTGTAGATTTGATTTCACCACCACCGCACCATGATATTTATTCCATTGAAGATTTAGCTGAATTAATTCATAACTTAAAAAATGCAAATCCTTCTGCAAGAGTGAGTGTCAAGCTTGTATCAGAAGTTGGTGTAGGAACCATTGCTGCTGGTGTTGCTAAAGGGAGAGCAGATCTTGTTCTTATTAGCGGATATGACGGCGGAACTGGAGCAGCACCTAGAACAAGCTTGAAACATGCTGGGTTACCCTGGGAAATTGGGCTGGCAGAGACCCATCAAACCTTGCTCTTAAATCGTTTACGTGACCGTATCGTTGTGGAAACAGATGGAAAAATGATGACAGGCCGGGATGTTGTCATTGCTTCCTTACTTGGGGCGGAGGAATACGGATTTTCAACCGCACCGTTAGTCGTACTAGGATGTATTTTAATGCGAGTATGTCATCTTGATACATGTCCAGTAGGGGTAGCCACTCAAAACCCGGAACTGCGAAAAAAGTTTACGGGTGAACCTGAGCATGTTGCTAATTTTATGAGATTCATTGCAATGGAAGTGAGGGAACTCATGGCAGAACTTGGGTTCCGGACCATAAATGAAATGATCGGAAGGACAGATGTTTTAGAGACGAATAAAGCCATTACCCATTGGAAAACCAAAGGGATTGACTTATCGGCTCTTCTCTATCAGCCTGAAGTGCCTACACATGTTAGTCGTTATGCAACCGTTGAACAGGTTCACGGACTCGATAAAACATTAGACAAACAAGAATTAATCCCGTTATGTAAAGAAGCGCTTGAAAACCAAGAACCAATAGAGGCGACTTTATCGATACGGAACATTAACCGAGTGGCAGGAACCATGTTAGGCAGTGAAATTACGAAACGGTATGGTGCCAAAGGGTTACCTGAGGATACCATTCGCTTAACTTTTACAGGCTCTGCCGGGCAAAGCTTTGGTGCCTTTATTCCACCTGGATTAACCATGAGACTAGTGGGAGATGCCAATGATTTTATCGGAAAGGGATTATCAGGAGGAAAAATTATTGTTCGGCCTTCACGAAAGGCTACTTTTGTCTGGGAAAACAATATCATCGTCGGAAACGTATCATTTTACGGGGCAACTGCAGGCGAAGCCTATATCAGCGGAATTGCTGGAGAGCGCTTTTGTGTGAGGAACAGTGGTGCAAATGTGGTTGTAGAAGGTGTTGGTGACCATGGTTGTGAATACATGACAGGTGGAAAAGTCATTGTATTAGGAACAACCGGGAGAAACTTCGCAGCTGGTATGTCAGGTGGAGTTGCCTATGTATTGGATGTAACAAAGGATTTCCGAGTGAAATGTAATCAAGAGCAAGTATATCTTGATTCGATCCAAGATGGGACAGAACTCCAAACAGTCTATCAATTAATCGAAAACCATGTTCAGTATACACATAGTCCATATGGTAAAAAAGTGTTAGATAGATGGGCAGATATGAGTAAGAAATTTGTACGAGTGATTCCGAAAGATTATTTAGAGATGCAAGAGCGAATTAAAACCTTACGGGAAGGCGGGTTGAATGAACCTCAAGCAGCACTCCTGGCATTTGAAGAAAGCAAAAAAGCGGTGAATTCGATGAAAGATGGAGGGTGAACGATGGGAAAACCAACTGGTTTTATGGATTACGAACGACAACCAAGGCCCGAACGTGACCCTGTAACACGAACGGATGATTGGGACATTTATACGTTACCTCTTGAAGAAGAGGAATTAAAACAACAAGGTGCTCGTTGCATGGATTGTGGGATTCCCACTTGTCATACAGGAACGATCATAAACGGGATGACTTCTGGTTGTCCCGTCCATCACTTGATCCCAGAGTGGAATGATTTAGTTCTTCAAGGCCAATGGGAAGAAGCCCTAAAACGAGAACATAAAATGAATAACTTTCCTGAATTTACAGGATTGGCTTGTCCGGCTCCGTGCGAAGGAGCTTGCGTACTTGGAATTAATGAACCACCGGTTGCCATCCGGTCAATCGAGTTAGAAATTATTAGTAAAGGCTTTAAGGAAGGGTGGGTGAAACCGGAGCCACCAGAAACCCGAACGGATAAAAAGGTGGCCGTTGTTGGCTCTGGTCCAGCAGGTTTGGCTTGTGCTGCCCAGCTTAATAAAGCAGGACACCAAGTTACTGTTTTTGAACGTCATGATCGTGTTGGGGGCCTTTTAACGTATGGCATACCGGAAATGAAGCTTCCTTATTCTGTGGTTGAGCGGAGAGTCAATCTGCTTAAAGCAGAGGGGATTACGTTTATGACAAATACAGAGGTGGGCAAGGATTACCCAATTTCTGCGTTACAATCAGAATTTGATGCGATCGTTCTTTGTGGCGGTGCAACAAAGCACCGAGATATAAACGTAGAAGGGAGAGAGTTAAAAGGCATCCATTACGCAATGGATTTTCTTCATACGAATACAAAAAGTTTATTAGATTCTAACCTTGAGAACGGTGAATATATATCCGCCAAAGATAAAGATGTGGTTGTCATTGGCGGCGGGGATACAGGTGTAGATTGTTTGGCTACTGCTCTCAGACATAAATGCAAAAGCTTAACACAGTTTGACATTTATCAGAAAAAGGGTGAAGTTCGGGCTGATGATAATCCATGGCCGCAATGGCCGGTCATTCATCGGGTTGAATATGGTCAAAAAGAAGCGGTGGCTGTCTTTGGAGAGGATCCCCGCGCCTATGCCGTGATGACGAAAAAGTTTGTAGGCGATGAAAACGGTTATGTCAAAGAGGTTCACACCATTAACGTTGAAACGACAACCGATGAAAATGGTCAGCGAATTCGAAAAGAGATGCCAGGTACAGAAAAAATCTGGCCTGCTCAGTTAGTCTTACTAGCGATCGGATTTAGTGGTCCAGAGCCAAGCTTCCTTCAAAAAATGAATGTCGAAACAGATGAACGAACCAATGTAATGGCTGAGTATGGAAACTATAAAACAAATATCGAAGGAGTTTATGCAGCGGGTGATATGCGTCGAGGTCAAAGTCTAATTGTCTGGGCCATAAATGAAGGTAGAGAGGCTGCAAGGGAATGTGACAGATATTTAATGGGTGAAACTAATTTACCTTAGAACCATCCATTATATTAGATATAAAATGTCTGATAACAGTATCCAGGGAAGGGTAAAAAACAATCACATTTATTTTAAGTAACTACTGAGGATTGAACTCTGTATTGTACAGGGTTCAATCCTTTTCGTTCTAAAGTAAACATCCATGTATATTTACAGTTTAATCATTGTTCTTTTTACTTAAAGGTTAAACTAAGACCAACCGATATTGTTTTTTTTAGAAAACATGACTCTCCCAATCAGTATTAAGAAAGAAAATAGATTCATATTTTTATGCTTTTTCATAATGCATCCTCCTTATTTTGCAACGCCCGTTTGTTTTTCTAATTTGATCATAACACTGCACATTCATTTTTTTGCGTTTTATGTAAGGAGTTCTAACATGGTATTTTACATGTTATAGAATCAATCATTTTTAAAATTTTTTTTATTTTTTTAAACCTTTTTAAATCAATTGATAAAGCGTTTGCAACATGTTTGTAATGTGAGAGCAGTAAAAAAATTTGGAAATTAAGTATTTTATTTAACGTTTTCATGTGATAAAATTTGACGCAGATTAAAAAATAGAATTTTTTAATATTTTTGCGCAATTCAAAAATGTTGATTGTTTCAGTAACTTTCAATGAAGTTCACTGATTTTTCATTTAACCAAAACTTTGAGGGGGATTTTACTGAAAACAAGCGCAAGGAGTTAAACTCACGTATGGATGAAACATTGTCTATATAGAGATCCTTGGAAAGAGATTATTGAGAATGAAAAGACAACGAAGGAACTGTTTGAAACCGTGGGAATGTCTTAATTTTTTTAAAGGTATGCTTGGTGCGGATGTTAGTTTAACCGATTGGTGGTTTTGGAACCAAATTCCTGTATTAGTTGGCAACTTAGCAAGTGGATTTATCTTTACTGGACTAGCCATGTATTTAATTTATAAAAAAGATATTACAAAAGAAAAAGTATCTACATTTTCTAGTAATTTAAAGAGAGTTTCTTCCTAACTGTAGGTTTAAAATAAAAACAACCGATTATAAGAGGGTGCCCTAAAATTATTTTAGGCACTTTCTTTTTGTGAAACAAGAAAATTGCTAACGAGGCAGGTTAGTGAATTAAATATTTGTATCTGTCATGGTTTTGGATGATAATCTTAAATGGTGAGTACCTCATTTAATTTAAACAAGATAATACTAAAGAAAGGAAGGGGAGTAATGAACAAATATACGAGTTTAATTATTAGCCTCATTTTAATTCTGATAACTGGCTGCAGTTCAAATAATTTTGAGATCAAGTTAGTTACACCCAAATCATTTATACCAGATCAATCTACTCCCATACAAATTAAGATTTTAGATCGAGAAGGAAAACCAGTAAAAGGTGCGAAGGTTAGCGCAGATTTGGATATGCAAGGGATGAGTCATGGAGATATTTCTATGAAAATGCAGGAAACAGGAAATGGTGTATATGTTGGACAAGCTACATTTGAAATGGAAGGGGATTATACGGCTACCATTAAAATAGATGACAACGGAGAAAAATGGAAGGGGGAAAAAAGATTTTCGATTGTTTACAATCAAGCACAATAGTGTTGGTAACAGGATTTTTTATTGTATACAAAAAAGGGGGGACGGATCAGAAAAGCCGTCCCTCTGTTTCTTTTTCACCTATGCTCGAAAAATGAAATCGTTTCCATAAAATTTAATTGTTTACCCCTGAGCAAGGCTCAGGTTATAATAAAATTTATTATTTTGGTTTTCGAAATAAATGGAACGAGCAAAAAATACTTCTTTTATAGAAAGGCGATGGACATTGAATAAACCTAGTGGAAAAAAACGAATACAGCTTGCAATACTTCTTGGATCACTTGGATTGTTAGGACCCTTTACAATCGATACGTATTTACCGTCTTTTCCAACGATTGTAAAAGATTTTGATACGACGGCTTCACTTGTACAGATCAGTTTAACTTCCTGTTTATTAGGCTTGGGATTGGGGCAATTGGTTATTGGTCCTTTAAGTGATGTGAAAGGCCGCCGACAACCCTTGCTCATCTTTATTACCTTATACCTACTTGCTTCTATAACATGCGCGTTGGCGCCGAATATCTATTTCCTTATCATTGCTCGGTTAGTCCAGGGCTTTGCTGCTGCCGGAGGACTTGTGATTTCTAGAGCGATTGTTCGAGACCTCTTTAGTGGGAGGGAACTGACCAAGTTCTTTACGATGATGGTGTTAGTGGGGAACCTCGGGCCGATCGTTGCACCGATTGCTGGAGGGGGGATTCTGGCTTTTACCAATTGGCATGGTGTTTTTATTGCATTGGCTTGTGTAGGTGCGGTGCTGCTCTTCACGGTTGCTTTAAAATTAGAAGAAACGCTGCCAACAGAAAACCGTGTTCCAAGCAATTTACCACAAATAATGAACAACTTCGGTTCTTTATTCAGAGATCGAACGTTCATGGGGTACGCACTGACTCAAGGATTTACTGTTGCAGGAATCTTTGCCTATGTATCTGGGATTCCATTTGTCTATCAGAATATTTATGAAGTCACCCCGCAGCAATTTAGTTTATTATTTGGGACCAATGGATTAGCTTTAATTATTGGAAGTCAGTTGGTCGGCCGCTTGGCAGACACTATTTCGGAGCGGACTTTCTTAAAAATAGGTTTAGCCCTCGCTAATATAGCGGGTGCCGGTTTACTCATCGCTCTACTATTAAACGCACCACTTTTGGCAGTTGCGATTCCGATTTTCTTTTTTGTATCTTCCATCAGTATTATTGGAACCACTTCTTTTACTCTAGCGATTGAAAACCAAGGACATATTGCGGGTAGTGCCTCTGCATTATTAGGTTTATTGCCATTTGTACTTGGGTCATTAAGTGCTCCACTTGTGGGAATAGCAGGGGCGTATACAGGCGTTCCTATGGGCGTCATCATCTTTTGCTCAAGTTTTCTGGCTTTCCTTTCCTATTTTGTATTGGTACGAAAAGCAACGCTAGGGATACAACTATCCAATGACCAGTGCTAAGTAAAGAAACCCAGTATCTAAAAATATAAAATGAAAGGAGAACACATTTCGTTAACCTGCGAAAATTGTGTTCTCCTTTATTTATATACTATTAATCTTAATAAGAACATATAGTTTAGGATTTTTCCTTTCAATATATTTTTATTTAAGGTTAATCCGTATATCTTACACCTTTTAAGATCATATTGACCTTTAATTTAGTACCTTGGACAATATTTTTTCGAAATTCCTTTGCCTTTTTGAAGGCATCCATCATTCCTGATGCTAAAATCTTAATTTCTCTAGTACCCACCGGTTCTTCTAGAAGAAAAATATATTCTTTCATGCTGTTTCACCTCCCAAGTTGTAATTTTAATATAATTATATACGATTTTGTAAGCGATTACTAGATATTTTTGTGAACGTTTTCACTTGTTTAAAGCTGTTCTTATTGAACAAACGGGCAACTTTCCTATAATGAAGAAATTATCAGTCGCTTTTTCACTTTGTTCCCAAAATTATCCTTTAATGTACCATTATTCCAATCCTCAAATGAATATTAAATCAAACTACCACCTAATTTTAAGAAATTGAGAGATTTTCCTCTCTTTATAGAGGGAAGGTTGCATTAAGTTAATCGAAAAGAAACCAAAGATAGCGGATGTATAATTATTTAATGTGTTGAATAAATATTCATTATATGTTAATATAATAATAGTTTAAATTCTTCTGAGTTTAGACCTCCTAAAATGGACTTAGCCTAGACCACTAAGTTCAACTTTGACCTTTGATTTTATAAATCAAAGGTATTTTTTTGTTTGGATATAGTTGTAAATTGTCACTCATTCTACATAATTGTTGATTTAAATTGAATATAGTTGTGAAATTTTGTACTTAAACTAACGAAGCAGGTTAGTGGAAGAAGGAATCGTGATTTTAATGTAGAATATTTCTCTGAGGAGTGATTCTATGGATATAAGATTTTCGTTTGTTTTAGACACAGATGTACCAACTGGACCAGTATACTATGGATCTTAAATGAATGGTTATATAACAGGTAATTTAAATATTTATATAGATGAAAAATTATTTTTCGAAGAACCATTTACTAACCTAGCAGAACTAGGATGGAAACTGGGCAAATGGTTACAAAAGATTCGTAGTGGTGTTAGAGAGAATATGGACTTTGATACCATTGACCATGACGAGGCTATAATTAACTTTCTATATGAGGGTGAAGATTATTGGAGAATTTATTCAATTTGGCAAGAGTTTGAAACAGACAAATACAATTCCACAACTGTATTAGTAGAAGCTGTAACACATTATCTTCACGAATTGAATAAGGAACTTCACTCAATTGATTACTTTGTTACTCTGGATAAGTACCTTTAGTAAGTAATATCAAAGGAGTGAGGAAGGTAAAATGAATCAATCCTATTTTTATTTAAAACTAGAAACACATCAATTACATATGTCTTATAAAAATGAAAAACGTCGCGTGCGTGTTTTATTGCCGAAAAGTTATGATAAAGATGAGGCTAACAATTATCCAGTTGTCTATATGCATGATGGACAAAATGTTTTCTTCAGTAGTGAAGCTTATAGCGGGTATTCATGGAAAGTTATTCCGGCAATTAAACAAAACCCCGATTTTCCGAAGATGATTGTTGTTGGGATAGATAACGCTGAACAAGATCGAATTAATGAATATACGCCTTGGAAAATTACTGAAAGCCCACTTCCTGAAGATATTGAACTAGGCGGAAGAGGCGCGGAGTTTGCTGAGTTTGTCATGACAGTCGTGAAGCCGTTTATCGATAAGCATTACCGAACTAAATCAGATAAATATCATACAGCGATGATTGGCAGTTCACTTGGAGGAAATATTTCGGCTTTTATGGGTATTGAATATAAAGATCAAATTGGTGGTTTAGGCATTTTTTCTTTAGCCAATTGGATTACAAGTAAAGCCTTTGACAGTTATATTGCTAGAAAAGAGTTGGATCCTGAACAACGCGTGTACATTCAAGTTGGGACTCAGGAAGGCGATGATGCCGATCGACAATTGATGTATGGTAATATGAAGCAGGCATATATCGATTGCTCGCTTAAGTATTATAAACAACTGATAAAAGGCTCTGTTCCAATTGATAGCATTCGTTTAAATATTTTTGCGGATGAAGAACATAATGAAAAATCTTGGGCAAAACACTTGCCAGAATGTTTACGTTTCTTAAGTGAGAAGTGGTCTTGAATGAACTGAATAATTATATTTGACTGAATGTGATCTTGGGAGGAATCTATCACTTTTTTGAATATTTTTGGAAGTTTGTTTGATTATAAATTGAAATAATTGAACCTTAGTCGTGAAAATAATGAATTTTTTGATTCGGAGAAAGGAGCTTTTTTTATGAATTATATTTTGATATCACCATATTATCCAGGTAATTTTCAGTCATTTGCTCATCGTTTAAAAGACGCAGGTGTCAATGTTTTAGGAATTGGCGAAGAGCCATATGACCAATTAGGTTCCGAATTACAAAACTCTTTAACAGAATATTATCGTGTGAATAATTTAGAAGATGTAGATGAAGTGAAACGTGCTGTTGCATTTTTATTTTATAAACATGGTCCAATTGACCGCATTGAATCCAATAACGAATACTGGTTAGAACTTGATGCGCAGTTGCGTGAGCAATTTAACGTGTACGGCAATAAAACGAATGACTTGAAAAAAGTTAAGTATAAATCTGAAATGAAGAAGTTGTTTAAAAAAGCAGATGTGCCTGTTGTAGAAGGAAGAATCGTTAAAACTAAAAAGGAGTTATCTAATGCCATTGATGAATTAGGACTGCCAGTTATCGCTAAACCTGATAATGGAGTTGGATCAGCTGCAACCTTTAAATTAAGTTCAGAAGAGGCTGTACGTCATTTTGAAGAAGAATGGGGAGAAGCACAAGTGTACTTCTTAGAACCATATGTCGAAGGAGGCGTGCTTTGTACATTTGATGGTTTAGTGGATCAGAAAGGAGACATTGTTTTCCAAACAAGCTTTACATATAATGTGCCAACTTTGGAACTAGTTAATGGTCAGTTGGATTTAGCTTATGTGATTCAAAAAGAAATTGATCCAAAGCTCGAAACTTATGGAAAGGCGATTGTGAAAGCTTTTGGCATGAAAGAACGCTTTTTCCATATTGAGTTTTTTAAATTAGAAAATGGGGATTATGTTGCACTTGAATACAATAACCGCTTGGCTGGCGGCTACACGATTGATATGTACAATTTCGCGTACTCCATTGATTTATTTGCTCAGTATGCTTCTCTTGTGACAGGAGGAGAATTTAAGAAGTCCGATGCCAAAAACAAGTTTTGTGTCGGTGTAACACAGCGTGATGCGTATGAGTATAAACATGATACGAATGCTATTTATGAACGATTTGGCGACCGTGTGAAGTTTGAACAGCGCATGCCAGATGCGTTTGCGGAACTCCAAGGAAATCAATTTTATGCGATTAATGCAGATTCGCATGAAGAAGTGGATGACGTTATCCGTTTTGTACATGAACGAAAAAGTTTGGGAAAGGAGATTTTTCTATGCATATAGAACAGTTAAACCATTGGAGTGGCGAATTAGGACGTGAAATGCTGTTAAACAGATATGGACACAGTGGCATGCCAATCGTAGTTTTTCCTTCATCTGGAGGGACGCATTCTGAATACTATGATTTTGGAATGATTGATGTGTGTCATGACTTTATTGAATCCGGAAAAGTTCAATTTTTTACATTGGCTAGTATAGATAGCGAAAGTTGGATGCACGACTCAAAACCGGCGCATGACCGTGCATTAGCTCATGGAGCATATGACCGTTATGTGATTTCAGAAGCTATTCCATTTATTAAACATAAAACAGGTTGGTTTGATCCAATGATGACAACGGGGTGTAGTATGGGGGCATATCATGCGTTGAACTTTTTCTTGAGACATCCGGATGTCTTCCAAACCACCGTTGCACTAAGTGGTGTTTACGATGTGCGCTTCTTTTTTGGGGAATACGGAAATGATCCGCTTGTATACGAAAATTCACCGAGTGATTACATATGGAATCAAAATGACGGCTGGTTTATTGATCAATATCGTTCAGCAGATATCATTATTTGTACCGGGCTGGGTGATTGGGAACAGGATGGACTGCCTTCATACTATACATTAAAAGAAGCCTTTGAAGAAAAACAAATTCCAGCAGGGTTTGATGAGTGGGGCGAAGATGTTTCGCATGATTGGATTTGGTGGCGACGCCAAATGCCGTATTATTTAGGAAAATTACTTTAATAAAATGTCAAAAAAATATCAGTACGGTTGAGTCGCTGGTGTTTTTTGACAGGGATTTTTTGATTTTTAGGTAATAAATAATTGATGTCGTATTAAAAGTAGCAATAAAGTGGTAATAAACACTGAAATGTGGTGATAAAAGGCATTAAAATAACAATATACTGTCGTCGTTAAAAGAAACCCATATAATATATTATGGACAATATTCTCACAAAACATATAAACATTTAATATAAAAATAGACACCTTCGGTGTCTATTCTGGAGACAAAAACCCCACTATTCATAAGTTCTTCGCTTTATTAATTTGAGTAATCTCTAAAGTTTATGATGCTTACATATTTTTCTGTCTAAGATCAAATCTAGGGCAATTGGGCTTTGAGTTACATCCCAAAACTCTACAAGCATTAGCTCACTTAAATATTAGGTTTGAAGTCCATTTTCTATCTTATGGTGAAGAATTAAAATTAAATAAACCTTATTTTTCTTCTTCAAATAATTGGTGCTTGAGTTAAAGATCGCAGCTGCCATTGTGGCAGCTTTCTTGTTTAACTAAAGGGCAGGTGATATTGTGAGAAGATTTATTTTAATCTTATTGCTTTTGATTAATGTTTTTTACATAGCGAATTACCTTATCAATTTTGAAACTTTTGCATTAAACAATCTATGGATTGTCTTTTTTATTATAGGTTTTGGTTTATCCATTCTTTTTTTGTTTCGTTCAAGAAAGCAATCTGCCTATAATCCTTTATTATCAATTGCAGTTATAGTGGCAAGTATTAGTTCTTTAGGAGCTTTTGGTTTTCAATATTTTATTTCTAACCTTATGGGATAACAGATTTTCAAATAACCGGTGCGTTTCTACATTAAGTGGAGACGCTTTTTTACTAACCGGCAGGATAGATGAACATTAGTCTCAGCTTTTAAAAATTAAATTCCTATTATTTTGTTGTCCTAAATAAGTAGAATCGTCCGTAAATATACTGTGGATATGTTAAGACTTTAATTAGGATAGGAGTGAATAGGCAATTATGAAACAAACGATGCGCGTCCTTATTTTTGGTGCAAGCATTGCCGGTCCGGCACTCGCTTACTGGCTTCATCGTCATGGATTCGACGTAACTGTAATAGAACGTGCTCCTGCATTGCGCGCGGGTGGTTACGGGGTTGATATCCGTGGTGCAGCGATTTCCGTACTTAAGGGGATGGGTATACTCGATCAAGTTCGTGTAGCTGACACGAACATGACTGGTGTTTACTTTGTGAACAGCAAGTGTAAGATCCAAGGTCAAATAAGCGAAGCAAGTTTGGGGAACCAGCAGGGTCTGGACATCGAAGTCATGCGAGACGATCTAAGTAACATTTTGTACGATTTAACCAAGGATACTGTTGATTACATTTGGGGCGATTCGATTACCGCTATAAATGAGACTGAAACTGGTGCAGAAGTTCAATTTATTGATGACAAGCCACAGACATTTGACCTTGTCATCGGTGCAGACGGGCTTCATTCTAATATACGCACCTTAACTTTTGGAGATGAATCACAGTTTAAACGGACGCTTGGCTGTTATATCTCGATTTTCACTCTCGAGAATTACCTCAACCTGGACCACCGCCAACTGTTATATACGATACCAGGCAAAACTGTAGGTATGTGTAGCGCTCGTGACAATACCGAAGCAAGGGGTTTGTTCTTGTTCCAATCAGAGGCATTGAAGCACGACCGCAATGATACAGAATCTCAAAAGAAACTAGTAGAAAATGCCTTCTTAGGCGACTCAGGTTGGGAAACTTCGCATCTACTCAAAACCATGAAAGATGCGACAGACTTTTATTTTGACGAGGTTTGCCAGATTCACATGCCGACATGGTCAAAAGGGCGGATTACATTGGTAGGCGATGCGGCATATGGTCCATCTCCTCTATCAGGTCAAGGATCTAGCCTGGCGCTTGTCGGGGCTTATGTATTAGCTGGTGAACTTAAAGCTGCAGATGGCAATTTCGCCCGTGCATTTATTGCCTACGAACAAAAAATGAGAAAGTTTGTTGAGAAAAATCAAAAAATAGGACTAATAGCTGCCAGGAGTATGATTGAAAAATCAAACTTCAAAATCTTTCTACGCAATTTAATGTTGCACATTCCCCCGATTATGCTCGTACAATTTAAGATGATTTCAAAAATGATAGCCAAAGCTGCTAACGGGATCGAGCTGAAAGATTATTGATATGGATTTATTGGTTGGAGGGTTACTATCAACAAGTGACAAGATCAAAAAAGGCTGTCTATTTTCAGTAACCATATAAAATCCGAACAAATTTCTGTTTAGCCAGCTAAGCGCAAACATGCCCTTAAGCCCTTTAAAAATATTTTTAGTCTTCCGCAAGCTTGCGCGATTCTTTAGCAAGGATCGCTTTCTTTATTGATCTACCGTGGCAGTTTATTGTAGAGCAGTTGCTGATTAATTGGTAAAAAATCTATTGAGCAATTAATAGTTTGAACCTTATAAATTAATGAGGTATATTTATTACAAAATTTTCAGGTAATGGGAGTGGTCTATATGCTGAGATGTGCCTGGTGTATGAAAAAAATTAGTAATAACAAGGCAGTATTTGGGTTAAGTGTTAAGTTTGTAGAAGGTTTAGATTACACCGAAAGTGAAGGGGAAATAATACAAATAGGTCTCCGTACACGAAACACTAGTGTTCCTTTGATTGTAACAGCTAGAGAATCAGAAGCCAAATTACAAGGAACTGATGGTATATTTGCTTTATGTAGTGAGAATTGCGGAAAAAAAATGAAGGACACCTTAACTAAGGAAATAGCAATTTTTAAAGAATTTAAAGATATTGCTCTTCAATAATATTGAGAAGTTTAAACATAATTATTTCTGTTTAGATTGTGCGTTTCTATTAATAAAGGCGCTTTTTTATTAAGGGGGCTGGTTGAACAATAAGAAAAGGGAAAAAGAGACCTTACAACGAATTGATTCTTATAGTAAATTAATGTTATTTATTGGAGGTATTTATGCATCCTATATTAAATCAAATCGGTACAGTTTTTATTCCTGTAAGTAATATTGAAGAGGCTCGTAATTGGTATTGTGACATACTTGGTTTAGCAGCAGAAGGCGAAATATTATTTGGTCATTTGTTTATAGTACCTATGAATGGAACAGGGATTGTATTAGATAGCAAAATTTTTTCAGTTGAAAATATATTCAAAGCCCCACTATTTCATTTCAATACTAATAATATAGAAAATGCTTACTATTATATGAGGGAAAAGAAGGTAGAAATAACAACAGGAATAGAGCAAAACCAATGGTTTAATTTTAAAGACCCTGATGGCAATCATTTGATGGTGTGTATGTGTTAAAACCTTCTTAAGCTAACGGATGCTTATGTTAAAGATGGGATGGCTGCGGCGATCCGTTTTTTTATTTCACTAACGAAGCAGATTTGTTCAAGAATCGAGGGACTTTTTACATAAAAAACCCGCTAGAAAATAATTCTAGCGGGCATTTTTGTATAACGAAAAGTTCCACCGAATTGTTGTTATTTCTAAGAGTTATAAAAAAGTTTTTTAGGAAACAAAACACCAGTTGCCGCGATGATCGAACTTGTCTTAACTTTTTCTCCCAAAAAGGACAACAAAATTAAAGTATTTATAAATACAATCAACATCTTGAAATCCACTTTCTTTCAGCCAAGCAATTTGGTCCTCCAGCGTTGCCATTTTATCAAGTTCCATACGTTCGTTAGCAGCTTCAATTTCCTGCTTTGTTAATCCGCTCTTTTCAACTTTGTTTTTCCAATCATTTTTATATAGCGATTCTAACAATGGTGTAGAACCAAGGACTTGGTCAGCATTTATAAATACTCCATCTTGGTTTAATAAAGAAAACATTCTCTTGTACAACTTTCTTTTTTCTTCGTCAGATAGGTGGTGAATGGAAAGGGAAGAAATGATAAGGTCAAACTTTTCATTGAATTTATACTCTGTATAATCAGCAACCACATAATGAATATCATTATAATTTGCAAACCGCTTCCTTGAAACATCCATCATTTTTTCAGAAAGATCAATTAAGGTAATGTGGGCGTTTGGAAACTTTTCTTTAATGAAGGAAGAAAATAGTCCGGTGCCTGCACCAATATCCAGTACAGCTGGAGAATCATTTTTAGTTTCAATGATAGAAATGGGTATGGAGTAAAAATCATCAAAGCAAGTAATTAGTATCTTTCTTTGACGATCGTAAGCAGCTGCATTTTCATTGAATTTTTCTTTTATCCTTTGTTTGGTTGTGCTCATTCTGAAACCTCTCCTTTGATTAAGTAGATTGTAGAGCGATATATTCTATTTAGTAAATATTTAACTTAATATGAATTATAAGGAATTCGGTATATAATGAAAAATAACAAATTTAAGCACAATCAATAACAGTTAGTTATTAAAAAAAGGAATGTATTAGAAATGGATATAAAGTGGTTAAAAACATTTATCATCGCGGCTAGATATGAAAATTTTCGAAGAGCTTCTGAAAAGCTTTATTTAACACAACCGGCTGTTACTAAACACATAAAAAGGTTAGAACATCACCTTCACATTCAATTATTTGAACGGGTAGGCAAAAATGTTTCCCTTACCCCTGCCGGCTACAAGTTTCTTCCGGCAGCCATAGAGATTATTCAAAAATATGAAGAGGAGTTGGAGGAATTCGAAGGGTGGAAGCAAGGGTATAAACGTAAACTTATCATTGCTGTAGCTCCACAAATTGCAACCTCTTTACTTCCACCTTTTTTGCGTTTCTTTATTGATGAACATCCAGATATTGAGGTAATTATAAATGTTGTACGATCTTTTGAGATAGGTGAAGAAATTAGCCTTGGCAAAGCAGACATCGGCTTAACAAGAATGAAGCCTGTCCAATCGGATCTGTCCTGTAAGATCATTCATCGGGATCCAGTTGTATTGGTTGCACCGTTTCCTGAAGAAAGAGAGCAACATAAAACGTCTATCAATTAGAGGGAAATGCTTGAACAATACCGGCTTTTAACCAATAATCATCCTTCATATTGGAATCAACTATTATCCGAGATTAAAAAATACTATCCACGGATTCGTACAATTCCCGTTACACAAATGGAAATTACAAAACGGTTTATTGAAACGGGATTAGGTATTTCATATTTACCACTATCCATTGTACAGGAAGAATTAAAGAGTAGGAGGATGGTTGAAATAAAACCTGATAAAATTGTACCTCCTGCTTCCTTTACTTATATGATTACAAAAATAGAAACACCGGAAGCAAAGGAATTTATCACTTCCATAGCATCAGTCTTCGCTGAAAAAAGATAAATGAATTATTAAGCTATATAACCTCAAAATTCTATATTAATATCTTCATTACAAACATTATCTTGTTCCTTGTTTCACTACCATGAAAATTAACTTCTGTAATTCACAGAAAAAGGCAATACTAAAGAGGACGCAGCTCAATCATTTTTTAAAAAAGGGGAGAGCGCCAGATTCATTGATCTATGGTTTAGAAAGTAACTGGATTAAGAGGCTTTAGGTTCTTCTAACGTAACGGTGTATCCTAAACTTTCGAGTCGTCTCAGTGAATGCCGAACGATAGATTGTTGTCTCTGCTTATCAAAGTAGTCTTCGCCTAAGTCTACATACATTTCTTTTCGGGTTAAGAGATAATAAGAGATACGTAACATTGCGTGAGCGACTACAATCACAGCACGTTTCTTACCTTTTCGGGATGCTGTACGTCTATACAGTGCTTCGAGCTAGTTTTTGGATCCTCTTACCGAATGAGCTGCTTCTGTTAACGCCGATCTTAAATACTTATTTCCTTTTTTAGTTTTGGCTGATT
>NZ_JBPXRO010000038.1:0-46762 GCF_051842875.1 Neobacillus sp. C211 | reverse complement strand
AGTTTTTACAAACTTCTTCTGCATTATCTAGTTTTGAGGGAATGAAAAAAAAAAATTTTCCTCTTGAAAAATTTCAAAAAGATATTATAATAAATAATGTCTTGAAAATAGTCTGGCAGTAATGGCGAGAAGGTCACACCCGTTCCCATACCGAACACGGAAGTTAAGCTTCTCAGCGCCGATGGTAGTTGGGACACGCGTCCCTGTGAGAGTAGGACGCTGCCAGGCTGAAATATTATTGTTCCGCAGTAGCTCAGTGGTAGAGCTATCGGCTGTTAACCGATCGGTCGTAGGTTCGAGTCCTACCTGCGGAGCCATTTTTATGTAAACTTATATATAGCTATGCTTCCATAGCTCAGTAGGTAGAGCACTTCCATGGTAAGGAAGAGGTCAGCGGTTCGAGCCCGCTTGGAAGCTTTCCTATTTTTATAATAGTATGGCCCCTTGGTCAAGCGGTTAAGACACCTCCCTTTCACGGAGGTAACACGGGTTCGAGTCCCGTAGGGGTCACCAAAGTTTTTTATGCACTAGCGTAAAATAACTTTCATTGCTGTGGAGGATTAGCTCAGCTGGGAGAGCATCTGCCTTACAAGCAGAGGGTCGGCGGTTCGAGCCCGTCATCCTCCACCATAATATAATTATGTTAACTACATGCCGGGGTAGCTCAATTGGTAGAGCACGACCGAATAAACTCCTTGAATAAACTTCAGCATACTGACCGAGTTGCTGCTTGCATAAGCTTTCTGAGGTCAGGATGACGGCAACGAAGTCATCGTGTTCAAACTTAATATTTTTTCAAACTATATGCCGGGGTAGCTCAATTGGTAGAGCAACTGACTTGTAATCAGTAGGTTGGGGGTTCAAGTCCTCTCGCCGGCACTGCTTTTTTAAATTTAATATGGAGGGGTAGCGAAGTGGCTAAACGCGGCGGACTGTAAATCCGCTCCCTCCGGGTTCGGCGGTTCGAATCCGTCCCCCTCCACCATTAATATTTTTAAAAAAGTTGGACATACTAGATAATATTACATCTCTATTGGGCTATAGCCAAGCGGTAAGGCATCGCACTTTGACTGCGACATGCGTTGGTTCAAATCCAGCTAGCCCAGCCAGAGAGCCATTAGCTCAGTTGGTAGAGCATCTGACTTTTAATCAGAGGGTCGAAGGTTCGAGTCCTTCATGGCTCATATAGTAACAGCCAGGAACTTTGGAGAAATCTCCAAGGTTCTTTTTTTATGAAAAAGAAACAAAGTGTCGTGATTGGCGGCAAAAATTTATGAAATAAGCATCAAAGTGTCGTCAATAAGGGCTATGGCGGCAAAAATTTATGAAATAAGCATCAAAGTGTCGTCAATAAGGGCTATTGGCGGCAAAAATTTATGAAAAAAGCAATAAAGTGTCGCCAATAAGGGCTATTGGCGGCAAAAATTTATGAAATAAGCATCAAAGTGTCGCCAATAAGGGCTATTGGCACCAAAAATTGATGAAAAAAGATATAAAGTGTCGTCAATAAGGGCTATTGGCGGCAAAAATGCATGAAAAAAGCAATAAAGTATCGCCAATAAGGGATATTGGCGACAAAAATTCATGAAATAACAATCAAACTATCGCCAATCATATCTGCGAAGTTTGAATTCGATAGTCAAAATGGAACCGAACTTACATTTTTTCTTAAATGTAAATCCCTACCTTAAACCAACCAATGGTCTAAGGTTTTTTATCGTATATATATACATAATTTTGTCGAGTTGAGTCATTGGTATGAAAGCGGTTAAAATAGATACATAACAGGGTAGGAGGAATTAATATGAGTAAGCTTTCAATTATTGGAATGCCGATGGATTTAGGACAAATGCGACGAGGGGTAGATATGGGGCCAAGTGCCATCCGTTATGCTGGGATGGTTGAACGACTTAAGCCACTATTTGATGAAATACATGATCTAGGTGATATTCCAATTGGCAGACCTGAAGTTGTGGTGGATAAAGAATCTAATTTGCGGAATCTTGATTTAGTTGCTGAGAAAAGTGCTTTGTTAGCTGAAAAAGTAGATGCTGCTGTCGAGTCGGGTGCGTTTCCGCTTGTCCTTGGCGGGGATCATAGTATTGCTATTGGTACTTTAGCAGGTGTCTCTAAACATTATAAAAATCTTGGTGTCATTTGGTATGACGCACATGGCGATCTAAATACGGCTGAGACAAGCCCTTCTGGTAATATCCATGGAATGCCACTAGCCGTAAGTATCGGGTTAGGGCACAGCTTGTTAACCGAGATAGGTGGATATGGTCCTAAAGTTAAACCTGAAAATGTAGTCATTATTGGTGCAAGAGCACTGGATGATGGAGAAAAAGATTTAATAAAGGAAATAGGAATTAAAGTTTACACAATGCATGAAATTGACCGGATGGGGATGGCCAAAGTAATGGAAGAAACCATCGCTTACCTGAAAGAAAAGACAGATGGTGTCCACCTTTCACTTGATTTAGATGGCCTAGACCCAAATGATGCTCCAGGCGTTGGAACACCAGTTATGGGTGGAATCAGCTACCGGGAAAGTCATCTTGCTATGGAGATGTTAGAAGAAGCAAAAATCATTACATCAGCAGAATTTGTAGAAGTAAATCCCATTTTAGATGAAAAAAATAAAACTGCTAAAGTGGCAGTTGAATTGATGGGCTCATTATTCGGAGAAAAATTATTATAATAAATAAATAAATAAGTAAAGCTGCATTTCGTAAGAAAACGGGCCAACCTGTTCTTCTAGCGTGATGCAGCTTTTTTCTATTTTCTTCTTGTCAAAGAATTAAAACCGTGTCAATTTATCTCCTTCATAAAATCTTTAAACTAATTAGTAAGCCCTTTTAGTATATTTTTGTTAATATTAAAGGTATTGAGAAGTTTTTTCGTGTAAAACGAAACTTTTTTGCTAACGATTCGTATTATCGGATAGCAGCAATGGAGCTGAGGTAACGTAATGGATGCAATTGTAAAAAAGAGAATAAAACAAGTAATCAAAGGGGACCAAGATGCCTTTGGTGAAATCGTTGAAATATATAAAAACAGTATTTATCAACTATGTTTCCGGATGCTTGGAAATCGTCATGAAGCTGAGGATATGGCACAGGAAGCTTTTATTCGTGCTTATGTGAATATCAAAACCTTTAATCAAGACTTGAAATTTTCAACTTGGCTTTTTCGGATAGCAACCAATCTGTGTATTGACCGAATGCGAAAAAAGAAACCGGATCATTATTTAGATGCAGAGGTTGCAGGGGCAGAAGGATTAACAATGTATTCGCAGATCCCTTCGAACACACCGCTGCCAGAGTCAGAAGTAGAAAGCTTAGAGCTGCAGGATACGGTCCAGAAAGAGATATTAAAACTGCCCGATAAATATCGGACAGCCATCGTATTAAAATATATTGAAGAGTTGTCCTTAAATGAAATTAGCGAAATTCTTGATTTACCACTTGGAACGGTTAAAACAAGGATTCACCGTGGCCGGGAAGCGTTAAGACAACAATTAAGATATGTGTGATAAGAGGTGAAACTGTTAATGTGTCCAGAACAAATCATCGAACTAATGCATGAATACTTAGATGAAGAAATTACACCTGATCAAGAACGAATATTAAGAGAACACCTCCAAAACTGCAAAGAATGCGAGGCTATATTTAATGAGCTAAATAAGACGATCGCTTTTGTAAAGAGTGTGTCACATATGCAGGTACCGGATGACTTTACAGCCAAAGTGTTGTCTCGTTTACCAAAAGAGAAACGAAAGATTTGGATGCAGCGTTGGTTGAAAAACCATCCTTTGCTTGCAGCTGCCTCTTTATTTCTCATATTAATGATGGGAAGCGTATTTTCTACTTGGAATCAAGATCGAGAGTTTTCTGTATCGAAGCAAAAAAACTTAATAGTTAAAAATAATACGGTTATTGTACCTAAAGGTGAGACGGTCAAGGGCGATGTCATTGTTCGAAATGGGACATTAGAAATTGAAGGTGAAGTCCAAGGTGATGTGACAGTTATCAATGGTGAAAAATATTTGGCCTCTGCAGGACATGTAACAGGGCAAATTGAAGAGGTAAATGAAGTGTTCGATTGGATTTGGTATCATATTAAAAAGACCGCACAAGATGTGGTTCAAATATTGGAAGACCAACCAGAAACCAAATAAAAAAACAAATCACTCCGATCGGGTGATTTGTTTTTTTACCCAGATACATATAATAGGTACAAGTGGTATTTATGGTATAATAAATAGGTTGTAATTTATTTGTGTTAAAGAAAATTACGGAGGAAGAACAATGCCGTTTGCTGATTTCGAACTATGGAAGTATTTAGCTAGTATTGTTGATATTGTCCTCGTATGGTATGTCATTTACAAGCTGATCAATGTGATTAGAGGAACGAAGGCCGTTCAATTACTAAAAGGCATTCTCGTTATTCTTCTAGTTAGAGTTGTCAGTGAGTTTCTAGGCTTCCAAACATTAAGTTGGATGATGGAACAGGCGATAACATACGGGTTTCTTGCGATTATTATTATATTTCAGCCAGAACTTAGAAGAGCCCTTGAGCAATTAGGCAGGGGGAAGTTCTTTTCAAGAAGCAGTAATCTGGATGATGAAGATCCGGAAAAAACAGTTGAGGCAATTGTTAAGGCAACTGATTATATGGCAAAGCGCCGTATTGGGGCGTTAATCTCGATCGAGAGAGAAACGGGAATGGGCGATTACATAGAAACGGGGATCCAGCTAAATTCCAATATTTCTTCTGAATTGCTGATTAATATTTTTATCCCAAATACACCGCTCCATGATGGTGCGGTAATCATCCAAAAAAATAATGTCGCAGCCGCCGCATGCTATCTGCCGTTATCCGAAAGCCCGTTTATTTCTAAGGAGCTGGGAACCAGACATCGGGCTGCATTAGGAATAAGTGAAGTGACTGATAGTGTCACTGTCATCGTTTCTGAAGAGACAGGTCATATTTCACTTACAAAGAATGGGGAGCTTCATCGAGCGATTAATACAGAGCAACTGAAAGAATTACTTACGAGTGAATTGTTCATTCATTTGAAAACAAAACAAGCTTCTTCAGCTCGTTGGAACTGGAGGGGGAAAAATAATGGATAAATTGATGGATAATCCTTGGTTTATTAAAATTCTTGCCTTGTTGTTAGCGGTACTTTTATATTCTTCTGTACCACATACAGGTAAAAAGATAACGGATGTGAATGTGCCAGGAGAGCAATCAACAGAAACCATTACCAATATTCCTGTAAAGGTTTATTATGATACGGAAAATCTAGTGGTGTCAGGAATTCCAGCCACGGTTGATATCACTTTAAAAGGACCTATAACGCACATTCAGTCTGCCAAAGCGTTGAAGAACTTTGAGGTTTACGTAGATTTATCTAAAGCTAAAATTGGGAAACAGAAAGTAAAATTAAAAGTAAGAGACCTGTCGGATAAATTGAGTGCGACTGTGAAACCAGCTAGTGTAACTGTATCTGTTCAGGAAAAAATCACAAAGGAATTTAAAGTTGAGGCAGAATTTAATGCGAGCCAAATAGAAGCGGGTTATTCTGCAGGACAACCCGTTGTCGAGCCAAATAAAGTGAAGATTACCGGTGCCAAAAGTGTCATCGATCGGATTACGTATGTAAAGGCTGCCCTTGAGGAAAAAGGTCAACTGAAAGAAACCATTTCAGAAAAGGCTCATGTCCAGGTTCTTGACAAAGATCTAAATAAGTTAAATGTATTGGTCGATCCGGAAACGGTAGAAATCACGATACCAATAAAAAGCAACAGTAAGACTGTACCGATTAAAATTGTTAGAAATGGTACTGCCCCGGAAGGTGTGACGATTGAATCGATTGATATCGATGAAAAAGAGGCAACAATCACAGGGGATGAAGATGTTCTTAAAAATACGGATAATGTCCGTGTTGAGGTTGATCTCAGTAAAATTACCGATAACACCACCCTTACATTGCCTGTAATCATCTCTAATGGAATTACAAAGGTTACCCCGCAAATCGTAAAAGCAACCGTTGTGGTCAAAAAACAAGAAGAAAAAACAGTTTCGGATGTACCGTTAAACATTCAAGGATTATCCGAAGAATATAAGGCCACGGTTAACGATCCAGGAAATCAAATGATAAATATACTTATTAATGGTCCCTCTTCGGCAGTTAGCAGCATCAGGCCTGAGGATTTCAAAGTCTTTATTGATTTGTCTGGCCTTGTAGAAGGGGATCATATAGTGGACATTCACGTGGAAGGACCTTCGGCTGTAAAGTGGAAACCTACTAAATCATCAGCGAAAATTACGATCGAAAAAAATAATGCCTAATATCTAGCAATACACAAGTTGAAGGAGAGATTTTTAAAATGGGAAAATATTTCGGGACCGACGGGGTACGTGGAGTAGCAAATAGCGAATTAACACCTGAGTTGGCCTTTAAATTAGGCCGTTATGGCGGATATGTTTTAACAAAGGATAAAGATCGTCCCAAAGTACTCATCGGACGGGATACGCGTATATCTGGCCATATGTTAGAAGGAGCCCTTGTGGCTGGGTTATTATCCATTGGAGCCGAAGTTATGCGTTTAGGAGTTATATCTACTCCAGGTGTTTCATATTTAACCAAAGCTTTAGGTGCCCAAGCAGGAGTCATGATTTCTGCTTCTCATAATCCAGTGGCTGATAACGGCATTAAATTTTTTGGTCCCGATGGCTTTAAACTTTCCGATGAGCAGGAATTAGAAATCGAGACGCTCATCGATTTACCAGAAGATCAACTGCCTCGACCAGTGGGTTCGGAACTTGGTCAAGTCATGGATTATTTCGAGGGCGGTCAGAAGTATCTCCAATATTTGAAAAATAGTGTGGATGAAGATTTTACAGGAATCCATATTGCCTTAGATTGTGCACACGGGGCAACGTCATCTCTAGCGGCACACTTATTTGCCGATTTAGATGCGGACCTATCAACAATGGGCGCTTCTCCCAATGGCTTAAATATCAATGCAGGAGTGGGCTCAACTCATCCTGAAGCACTAGCAGCCTTAGTCAAAGAAAAAGGTGCCGATGTAGGTCTCTCCTTTGACGGTGATGGCGACCGTTTGATTGCGATTGATGAAAATGGAACAATTGTTGATGGGGACCAAATCATGTACATTTGCGGTAAATATATGAAAGAGCAAGGCCGCTTAAAGCATGGGACGATCGTGTCAACCGTTATGAGTAATCTCGGCTTCTATAAAGCACTTGAGGCACATGGGATCCATAGTGTACCGACAGCGGTAGGTGACCGTTATGTTGTCGAAGAAATGAAGAAAAATGGGTTTAATCTGGGCGGCGAACAATCAGGCCATATTATTTTCTTAGACTATAACACCACAGGTGACGGTTTATTATCAGGCCTGCAATTAGTCAATATTATGAAAGCAACTGGGAAGCCTCTTTCTGAGTTAGCTGGTGAAATGAAAAAATTCCCGCAAAAGCTCGTCAATGTGAGAGTAACCGATAAACATCATGTAACCGATAATGCAAAGGTAAAAGAGGTTATTGAGCAAGTTGAAGCTGAAATGGCAGGAAACGGAAGAATTCTTGTCCGACCATCAGGAACGGAACCGCTTGTTCGGGTCATGGCAGAGGCACCGACAGAAGAACTTTGTGAATCTTATGTGAACAGGATTGTGGCAGTCGTCAAAGAAGAAATGGAATTAAAGGAAGAATAAAACCCATATATATGCATAAAGGAACGATCTGCTTCCTTTATGCATATTTTATTATGTATTGTTTAGTAATATATATATTCCAGGTATTAGTTGACGTAACATACCTAATCGTGTAGTATAAAGTTGCTTTGTTTCACAAAGCACTTTTTTACCAATTTTATCTAGAAAGGTGGGCTGAAGAGAGAGTTACTTTTTTTAAAAAAGCGCCTGAACTACCCAATGTGGTTGGGTTAGTTGACGAGGAGGAGGTTTATCGAATGTTCGGCGGATACCTCCCGGTTGAACGTGCACAACCGAAAATTTCTTCTTTAAAACACAGAGGCAACTCTGTGCACAAAGAGACGAAAATGCACATACTAATTAGTAATGTTTCAACAGGTATAGACAGATACCTAAAAAAACAGAGATAAGGGGGCAAGCATAAGCCTCCAAAGCATTCTTGCCCCCTATATCAGGGAGGAATAGAAAATGTGTGGAATTGTTGGATATATTGGAAATAATGATACAAAAGAAATCTTATTAAAAGGCTTAGAAAAGCTTGAATATAGAGGCTATGATTCTGCCGGAATCGCTGTTAAGAATGAAAATGGGGTTCATGTTTTTAAAGAAAAAGGCCGGATTGCTGATTTACGTAGCATTGTTGATATGGGCGTCTTAGCTAACATCGGGATTGGTCATACGCGTTGGGCGACACACGGGGTACCAAGCAAGATAAATTCCCATCCACATCAAAGTACGTCAGGCCGATTCACACTTGTTCATAATGGGGTAATCGAGAACTATGACCTTTTAAAGCGTGAATATTTAGCAGATGTCAAATTCACCAGTGAAACTGACACTGAAGTCATTGTTCAGATGATTGAGTTGTTTGTCAATGAAGGATTAGTGGTTTTAGAAGCATTCCGTAAAACACTAACGTTATTACATGGGTCATATGCTCTTGCCTTATTAGATGCACAAGACAATGAAACCATTTATGTTGCGAAAAACAAAAGCCCCCTTTTAGTTGGATTAGGCAGCGACTTTAATGTTGTTGCAAGTGATGCAATGGCTATGCTTCAAGTAACGAATCAGTACCTAGAATTAATGGACAAAGAAATCGTCCTTGTTTCAAAGGATGAAGTCATTATTCAAAATCTTAACGGGGAAATCATTAGCCGGAAGCCATATACAGCGGAACTTGATGCAAGTGACATCGAAAAGGGCACATATCCTTACTATATGTTAAAAGAAATCGATGAACAGCCGCTTGTATTACGGAAGATTATCCAAACCTATCAAAATGAACAAGGGGAATTAACAATTGACCCTGAAATCATTTCTGCGATGAATGCTTCTGATCGTGTCTATATTATTGCAGCTGGAACTTCTTATCATGCCGGTCTTGTTGGAAAGCAGTTCATTGAAACGATTGCAAAAGTTCCTGTGGAAGTTCATATTGCTAGTGAATTTGTCTACAATATGCCGCTTCTAACAAAGAATCCGTTGTTCATCTTCATTTCTCAAAGTGGGGAAACGGCTGACAGTCGTGCGGTTCTCGTAAAAGTAAAAGAAATGGGTTATCCAACGTTAACGATCACCAATGTTCCGGGTTCAACACTTTCTCGTGAAGCAGATTATACACTTTTGCTGCATGCTGGTCCTGAAATTGCTGTTGCTTCTTCCAAAGCATATACAGCACAACTTGCTGTGTTAGCCATTTTAGCTGAAGTTACAGCAAAGAGCCAAAAAATCAGTGTTGATTTTGATTTAGTCCATGAACTTGGAATTATTGCGAACGCGATGGAAGTTCTTTGTGACTCAAAAGAATTAATTGAGCACATTTCAAGAGAATTTTTATCAGTTACACGTAATGCTTTCTTTATTGGCCGTGGTGTCGACTATTATGTAGTCTTAGAAGGTGCCTTGAAGCTGAAGGAAATTTCTTACATTCAAGCAGAAGGTTTTGCTGGTGGGGAATTAAAGCACGGCACAATTGCATTAATTGAAGAAGGAACACCAGTATTCGCACTTGCAACCCAAGGAAGTGTAAACTTAAGTATCCGTGGAAATGTGAAAGAGGTTGCTGCTCGTGGAGCAAACACTTGTATCATTTCAATGAAGGGATTAGAAATGGACGAAGATAGCTTCGTCATTCCGGAAGTACATGAATTATTAACACCACTTATCTCTGTCATACCTATGCAATTAATTGCTTATTACGCAGCTCTGCACCGTGATTGCGACGTTGATAAACCGCGTAATCTAGCTAAATCAGTAACGGTTGAGTAATCGTAAATAAGTATTTCAAAATCGAAGAGAGATCAGGCATCTGGCCCTGGTTCTACTTCGATTTTTTTTGTTTTTTAAAGGATTATCAATGTTGTCAACAATCACAATGACAAATTGTATTTTTGTAAAAATAGAAATGTTCCTGTAAACGCTTTATTCTTAAGATAGAAAGTTCAACAATATTTGATAAAGAGGGGGACAAAAGATAATGAATGAAAAAGTTAACGATAAATCAGATGTTAAAGTTAAAATACAAAAGTTCGGTAGTTATTTAAGTGGTATGGTCATGCCGAATATCGGTGCCTTTATTGCTTGGGGGCTAATCACTGCGTTATTTATTCCAACTGGTTGGTTACCAAATGAAGATTTGGCAAAATTAGTAGGGCCAATTATCACGTTCTTACTGCCACTATTAATTGGTTTCACCGGTGGTAAAATGGTTTATGACATCCGTGGTGGAGTCGTTGGTGCGACTGCAACAATGGGGGTCATCGTTGGTACGGATATCCCAATGTTCCTAGGAGCCATGATTATGGGGCCGATCGGGGGATACCTAATTAAGAAATTTGATCAGCTGCTTCATGGAAAAATCAAATCAGGTTTTGAAATGTTAGTAAATAACTTCTCTGCTGGTATTCTAGGTGGCCTTTTAACATTAGTGGCATACAAAGGTGTTGGACCAGTTGTTGAAGCATTGAGTAAGGTTTTAGCTTCAGGTGTTCAATTTATTGTCGAACATAACATGTTACCATTAGCAAACATCTTTATTGAACCAGCAAAAGTACTATTTTTAAATAATGCAATTAACCATGGTATTTTAAGCCCATTAGGGATTGAACAAGCTACTAAAGCAGGAAAATCTATTCTTTTCTTACTAGAATCAAACCCTGGCCCGGGCTTAGGGATCCTATTAGCCTTTATGATCTTTGGTAAAGGGTCAGCGAAACAAACAGCTCCAGGTGCGGTAATCATCCACTTCTTAGGTGGTATTCATGAAATTTACTTCCCATACATTTTAATGAAGCCGATGCTTCTTCTAGCTGCTATGGCTGGAGGTGTAAGTGGAGTATTTACATTTAACATTTTCAATGCAGGTCTTGTCGCAGCCCCGTCACCAGGTAGTATCTTCGCTCTTATGGCGATGACACCGAGAGGAAATTACTTCGGAGTATTAGCAGGTGTGTTAGTAGCAACAGCCGTTTCCTTCGCGGTTGCAGCATTAATCTTGAAAACTAGTAAGGCAACTGATGAGGATTTAACATCTGCAACAGCAAAGATGGAAGAAATGAAAGGCAAGAAAAGCGCTGTTTCTTCAGTGCTAGCTAGTCAAAAACCTATTAATTCAGAATCAGTTAATAAAGTTGTCTTTGCTTGTGATGCTGGAATGGGATCAAGTGCGATGGGTGCATCTATTTTAAGGAACAAAATGAAGAAAGCCGGTATCGATGTCACTGTAATAAATACAGCCATTAATAATTTACCAAGTGATGCAGATGTAGTCGTAACCCATAAGGATTTAACGGATCGTGCAAAAGCGAAGCTTCCAAATGCAAACCATATTTCAGTAGAAAATTTCTTAAATAGTCCACGGTATGATGAATTAGCTGAAGCTTTAAAGAAATAACACGACAAATGCCTAGCCGAAGTGCTAGGTTTTTGTTTGTTTAAAGATAAACGGGCACTTCCGCTTTTAAATTTTGTCAACAATCCATATGACTAACTTGGATTATCCTCTTGTTGTATAAAGGTTATTGTCGGATTAAAATTAAATTGTGAGTATTAATTATAATTTTGGCAACAACCTATGATTGGGGGACGAGGATTAAAATACTTTACACGGAGTGAGATCATGTATATTTCCGCAAGAGAAAGACAAATTCTTGAAATCTTGTTAACTGAAACAGACGAGATGACCGTGAAAGAACTCGCAGATCAAATTGGGGTGAGCGGCAGAACCGTTCATCGCGATTTAAAGAATATAGAAGATATTTTAAAAGATTATGAACTTTCCTTGCAAAAAAAGTCAGGTGTGGGCGTTCAAATTACGGGAAGCAAAGATAAAATAAGCGAGCTTGAATTATTTTTATTTAATCTTTTTCATACAGAATATACACCAGATGAAAGACAAACGATAATTTTGTGTGCATTATTGGAATCGAATGGACCGGTAAAGCTTTTAGGTCTAGCCAATGATTTAAATGTGACCATAGCTACGATAAGTGCTGATTTAACGAAATTAGAAGAGAGGTTACAAACGTTTGGATTAGCGCTGATTCGCAGAAGAGGTTATGGGGTTGAGATTGAAGGCCACGAAGGTGCGAAAAGAAGAGCGATGAGTAATCTGATTACTGAGTATCTCGATGAGTCAGAAATCCTTTCACTAGCAAGAGAAAATATTCAAAAGCGATCCAATCAGCAAATCAATACGATTTCTGAGAGGCTTCTTGGACTGGTAGAAAAGAAAAAGCTGCTCACCGTTGAAAAAATTGTTGAATCGACTATTCAGGATTTACCTTTTAATATGGCTGATAGTGCCTATATCGGTTTGGTCGTTCATTTGGCCTTGGCGGTAGAACGGATCCAAAAAGGTGAAGGGATTAAGAGAAACCAGTCCTATCTGGAGAATCAACAATCATCTAAGGAATATAAATATGCTGAAAAAATTGTGGCCCAATTGGAGCAAGTGTTTCAAATTAAAATTCCAGAGGCAGAAGTGGCGTATATCACTATGCACTTAAAGGGTGCTAAGCTCAGACATGATAATGAATATTTAATCGAGGATTCGAGTTTACAGGTAGCCATTAAAACAAGGAATTTAATTGAAATGGTTGGGAAACGTGTAGGGATAGAGCTAACAGGTAATCGTTCGCTATTTGAAGGATTGGTTGTTCATTTGAAACCAGCCCTCTATCGAATTAAACAAAAGATGGGGATAAGTAATCCATTATTAGATAAAATAAAGCGGGATTATGCGGAGTTATTTTCTATTATCAAACAAGCGGTTGAACAAGTGTTTCACGAGTTTTATGTTCCTGATGAGGAGATTGGTTATCTCGTCATGCACTTTGGTGCGGCGATCTTAGCCAACAAGGAGATTGTTCAATTAAAAACACTGGTTATTTGTTCAAGCGGCATTGGCACCTCAAAGATGCTGGCGACGAGATTGCAGCAGGAGTTCTCCGAGCTTAAGCTAATTGAAAATGTTTCGGTCATGGAATTCAAAAAAATGAAAACGGATAACTATCAATTAATTATCTCTACGATCCCGATTCCTGATTATCATTTGGATTATATCTTAGTAAGCCCGATCTTAAATAAAGATGAAATTGAAAAGATCCGCTCTTTTATTAATAAACAGATTATTATTAATGGATCAGAACAGAATTTTTCAATCCCTTCTATTGATAATTTAAGTAAGAAAAAGGCAAGTGTGTTAATCGAAGAAATGCAAAGCATTCAAGGGTATGCCCAGACGATCGCGGCAATCTTGGAAGGATTTGAATTAAAGAAAATAAATGATAGTGAAACTGCTGCTGAGATTATAAAACTAGCTAGCAAAGAATTATTTGCTAGCCAAAAGATTAATAATATTGAAGCGGTTGTTGATGCAATCCTCGAGAGAGAAAAACTCGGGGGCTTAGGTATTCCAGATACATCAATGGCATTATTCCATGCACGGTCACCGCATGTAATGACACCAACTTTCACAATCTATTTGACTCAAAAACTGATTGAAGTTGTTGGAATGGATCAAAAGGTAATGGAAATAAAGTCAATTTTATTAATGCTATCACCCCAGGAAACAGCTGAGAGCTCATTAGAAGTCTTGAGTTACCTGAGCTCGTTGTTAATTGAGAGTGAAGAAAGTATTTCCTTGTTTCAATCGGATCAACAGGAAGAAATACTAGCCTATTTAACAGCAAGATTTGATCAATTTATGACGGAGAAATTAAACAATATAAGGAGTGTTTAAATATGTCAAAAGCAATCTTAGCAAAAGAAAATATACTATTAAATGTATCGGTTGGGTCAAAGGAACAAGCGATTAGATTAACTGGAAGCATTCTTGTGGAAAAAGGGTATGTAGCTGCAGACTATATTGAAAAAATGCTTGAAAGAGAAGCGCTAACTTCTACGTATATGGGGAATTTTGTCGCCATTCCCCATGGTACCGAAGATTCGAAGTCATTTGTGAAGGAATCAGGTATTTCTTTCATTCAGGTTCCGCAAGGTGTTGACTTTGGAAATGGAAATATCGTTAAGCTGTTAATTGGAATTGCCGGTAAGAACAATGAACATCTTGATATTTTATCTAGTATAGCGATTGTTTGCTCGGAAGAAGAGAATATCGAAAAACTAGTTGCTGCAAAATCCGCCGAAGAGATTTTATCGATTTTTGAAGAGGTGAATTAATATGCTCGCTATTCACTTTGGCGCCGGAAATATTGGCCGTGGCTTTATTGGAAATCTATTATATCATTCAGGCTATGAAACGTGCTTTGTTGATGTAAATCGTGAAATCGTTGACTTACTTAATGAAAAGAACGAATACCGTGTGGTTCTTGCGGAACCGTCGCAAGAGGAAGTTGTGATCAAAAACGTAAGGGCGATAAATAGCGCGCTTAACCCTGAACTAGTCATCGAGGCAATTGCGGAAGCAGATCTTGTAACGACGGCAATCGGACCAAACATTTTACCGTTTATAGCGAATTTGTTGGCAGATGGTCTACGGAAGCGGTTGGAACGAACCGATAAGCCGCTTAATATTATCGCTTGTGAAAACATGATTGGCGGCACGTCGTTTTTAAAAGAAAAGATTTATGAAACGTTATCAGCCGATGAAATTTCTCTATTTGATAAGCGCTTTGGATTCCCTGATTCTGCTGTTGACCGAATTGTTCCGAATCAAGTTAATGAAGATAGGCTAATGGTTAAGGTTGAGCCCTTTTATGAGTGGGTGGTCGAAGAGCCAAAAATTATTGGCGAGAAGCCGCCTGTTAAGGGAATAACGTATGTTCAGGAATTAGTTCCCTTTATTGAACGCAAGCTTTTCACGGTGAATACAGGTCATGCCTTAGCTGCGTATTTTGGCTATCATTTTGGCATGGAGACGATTAATAGTGCGATGGCAAATACGCAAATCAAAGAGTTAGTGGAAGGGGCGCTAAAAGAAAGCGGAGCGTTTTTAGTTAAGAAATATGATTTTAATCTAGAAGACCATAATAAATATATTGAAAAGATTATCGGACGTTTTTCTAATGCCTATATTGTTGATGAAGTAACGAGAGTAGGACGTTCGCCAATTCGCAAACTCGGGCCCAATGATCGTCTCGTTAGCCCTGCTAGACAATATGCAGAAGTGTTCGCAACAGAACCGATATTTCTTCTGAAGGGAGTTGCAGCGGCACTTCTTTACGATGTTCAAAGTGATGAGGAAGCAGTACAAGTCCAATCGACCATCCGTGAACAAAGCTTAGAAGCGGCGATTGAGAAGTACACCGAGCTTGATTCAACATCTATTTTGTTTAAAGGGATAGTGGAGCAATACCAACGATTGAATGCAGAAAACTAAGTTTTGTAAAACGAACGGTGACTAACACTGTTCTTTTTTTATTTTTTTTATTGATGAAATAAAAATTATTGACTATTTATAAGAAGTGTGATATAATATTTATTTATTGACAACATACATATATCTATCATAAAATAAACTCCTAGCAGACACTGCCAGGAGTTTTTTCTGTTTTAAAAAGAATTTTGAAGGGGGAACTTATTTGGAAACTAGGAAGGAAAGTTTAACTGCGTTAGTTAGTTCTTTTGCAAGAGGATATCATTCATCCACCAGCAGGGAGCCGATTTTCAATGATTTTGTCGCACATTCGCTTTTAAAAGAAGAAGAAAAACAGTTAATCGCCACTAATTGGGCTAACGCGATTGCCTTCTTTGATCAGGAAAAAAGCGAAACATTGGAAACGTTTGATGATAAACTGCACTGGGTGATGAGCAGCCAGACCATTCCACAATTAGTCAGTCGGGCAAGGTATACAGAAGATGGACTCAAGGCAGCAATCCAGCGTGGTTTTAAACAATATGTCATCCTCGGTGCAGGTTTCGATACCTTTGCTTTAAGGCAAGATAGGCTGCCGGAAGATTTTGTTATTTACGAAGTCGATCACCCTGCAACTCAAGCTTTTAAAATAAATCGGCTAGAGGAATTAGGTATTGAAATCCCCGAAAATGTTAGGTTTGTTCCGGTAGATTTTAAAAATGACTCCCTTTATGATGGATTGAAGAAAAGCGGCTATGATGAACAAAAATATACTTACTTTAGTTTGTTGGGCGTTGTAATGTACCTAGATAAAAAGGATTTCTATCAACTTCTATCTTCTGTTTCGGAAATGTCTGTAAACGGAAGCTCATTCATCTTTGACTACCTCGATGATACTGCTTTTGATGACAGTATTGCCTCTAAGAAGCTAACCCAAATGCGACAAATTACTGCACATACAGGTGAACCAATGGTTACGGGCTTTGACCCATTTGAACTCGATAGGGAGCTGCAGGATTGTAATATGTTACTCTATGAAAATCTTTCTCCTGCTAATATCGAGGATATGTATTTTAAGGGAAGAGAAGATGGATTACACGCCTTCGACCATTTTCATTTTGCGCATTTAGTTGTTCATAAATAACAGGAATCTTTAGACACCGTTCATTTGTTATGAACGGTGTCTTTTTACTTTGGCTCATATGTTATTCATTTCTTAAAGGGAGAACAATTTTCACAGTGGTACCTTTATTAGTTTCACTTCCATACTCAATTGCCCCGTTCAATTCCCGGATGATTTTGTTGGTAACCATGCTCCCTAATCCGGTCCCTTTCGTTTTTGTGGTATAAAAGGGCAATCCAATCTGCTTTAACTGTTCTGGTGTCATTCCGCTTCCGTTGTCTTTGATAAGGATTTCAACAGTATTTTTGAAGTGGTTAGCATGTAACTCAATCTTAATTCTTCCCCGATTGGATATCGATTCTATCCCATTTTTGATCACATTCATGATCGCTTGCTTTAAATGGGCCTCATCTCCATTTACATAAAATGGTTCAATATTTTCATAGTCGATGATGACATTTGAATAGGAGGCAAGAGGCCTCATTAATTGAACGCAGTCACTCATCACATCATTTATGGGGATAATTGCCAACTGAAAAGGTTCAGGCTTGGCAACTTTCAAATAGTTTGTAATTATACTGTTGGTCCGATCTAGTTCTTCCATAATTAGAGGCGAAAATTTTTTTAATTGCTCATCGTTCGTATCTCTACTTATAAATTGGATAAATCCTCTAATGGTTGCGAGAGGGTTTCTAATTTCATGCGCAATTGAGGCGGTAAGTTGGCCCACCATCGTCAATTTATCAACATAAACCATTTCCTCAAATTGCTTATTAATTTTTATCAAGTTTTCAATTACAAAGATCAGGGCCATAACCGTAATATATAAGGCAATAAAGTAAATCAAATAAAAAGATAGACTTAAAAAATTGATTCTAAAATATAGAATCGTAATATAAATAATAAGATAGCAAACAACGACCATTGTTCCTGCCACAAGCTTAGAAGGTGATTTATGAAAAAATCTCCGGAAAGCAAGGGCACATAAGAAGGCGACAATGGATACCAAGATGCCAATCGCTAGGAATTTTCCACCGATAAAATAGCGGACAAGGCATGCACTTACTAAAACGATGCCCCCGGGTAACCAACCCCCATACAGAGTGAGGATCAGAATGGAGCACATCCTTAAATCAAAATGGGTTGCCCCCAAGGTTTCAATCGGATAAAACATACAAAAAAGCGTTCCTAAGGAACCAATCAAACCATAAATCACTTTTTGTTTTAAAGCATTAGGAACTTTCGTTTGAAAGGGAAAAAATAAGTTGGCATTAAATGTAAAAGATAATAAGATCGTGATGTTAACTAACAGTGGTTTGATTAGAGTAATCAATAAACTTCCTCCAAAATCATAAATGATATGCTTCCACATTTATCCTTCCCTGCGGACCGATAAACTTTCCGCACAAAAACATCTACTATGAATAATACCTCAAATCTGTAAGGCATGTAACCCACTTAACCGATAATGAAGTGCTCGTACAAAAAAAGCCCCTCTCTCTGTAAAAAAGTAGAAAGAAGAGCTTTTATATTATAATCATCTATTTTCCGCTGGTCGATTGCCTGCATGTAATTTGCGAAATTTAATATAGCTTCCAATTCGCCAAACGCAGATATATAGAAAAGCAATTGTCATCGTTAGCACTGTAAACTCGATGTAATCCATACTTTTGAAATACTGACTTAACGCGATGCGAATGACAATGATGGCGATGATTACATACTTAAACGTTTTATTTGGCTTTGAATAAATCAATCCATCTTCGCGAATCTCATATGATGTTTGAGTTAGCATAATCGCTCCAAACAATGTGCCGAGTAGACCAGCAATCAGCATTTCCCAAAAGGCGGGCAGATGAAAGGGCTCACCTGGAATGTGCAGCAACTGACTGATACTAAACGAAAACATGACCAATACAAATAAAACAGGAGAGATAATACCGAAACCGCCCCTTTTGATTGGACCCTTTCTTCCCTTCATTTTGAAAAAAAGAACAAGACCAATAATGACGAAGACAATTACCATAATTATGATTATTTTCAATTTGCTTCAATCCCTTTCGGAAGACATATAAATAATATTTTTATTGTATTGTTATCATAAGGGAAAATAACCTATGTTCGGTAGTGGGAAATTTCATGCTTTTTAGTATGAGATTGTTCATGATTCTATGTGTTAGGTAAACAGAGAAGGGATGAGGACATGGATTGGCTACAAAAATCGGTGAGGGGAAGGGAAAAAAGAATCCAATAAAGGCTATTGGCGACAAAAATCGGTGAGAAGAAGGGAAAAAAGAATCCAATAAAGGCTATTGGCGACAAAAATCGGTGAGAGGAAGGGAAAAAAGAATCCAATAAAGGCTTGCAGTATCGGACTGCTGCATTGGCAGGGGTAGTTACTCAATTTTTCTGGGGTTTTATAACGATTATGGTATTTGAAGCATTTTACGAATTTGTAATGAAAACTCCTCCTATTTCCTTAAAAGAATTAATCACCTACATTTGGCTGCAACAGGCCTTTCTTGTGTTCGTTACCATCTGGTTTCGCGATAACGAGCTATTTGATCTGATAACAAGTGGCAATATTGCTTACGAACTATGCCGGCCATGTGAGCTCTATGGTTATTGGTATGCCAAGCTGCTGGCGCAGCGGCTGTCCAGTGCCTTCTTGCGCTGCTTTCCGATTCTAATTGTTTCATTCTTCTTGCCAAGGCCGTACAACATGACTCTTCCACCCAGCCCAACAGCCTTTTTATTATTCTGAAGCGCCTTACTGTTAGGCCTGCTTCTCTTAGTAGCGATCTCGATGTTCTTATATATATCCGTATTTGTGACCTTGTCCCCGATGGGATCGCTATTAATATTTGGTGTCCTCGGCGAATTTTTTGCTGGATTAATCATTCCTGTACCGCTTATGCCGGACTGGCTTGAAAAAATAGCTAATGTTCTGCCGTTTCGCTGGACGGCAGATTTCCCGTTCAGGGTTTACTCAGGACATATCCCACTGCATGACGCCATCATCGGTATCATTATCCAATTGATTTATCTTGCGGGTCTTGTCTTGCTAGGGAGGACGGCACTAAATGGAGTATTGAAGAAAGCTGTCGTCCAAGGAGGTTTATTCTTGGAAAGAACAGTGGGAACGACCTCCTATATATGCTGATCCCGGCAGCTGGCCGCTTGTTTATCCTCCCGTGTCTCCTTGTCTGGCAGTTTGGTGTAAAACATTATCGCTCCACAGGTTCCTAAATCAAAAGCCGAGTTCTTATCTAATCCGAAACTCGGCTTTACTTTTAACCTATTTGGAAACGAAACCTATCTTATGGTATATTTAAGTAAATGACTGAAAAACTGAAATGGTCAGTAGGGGTGTGGACATGGCAACAGATAGAAGAAAGATGATTGTAGAAGCGGCAACAAAGTCTTTTTCATTATTTGGCTATAAAGCAACAACGATGGATCAAGTCGCAAAGCTGGCCAATGTTGGCAAAGGGACGATTTATACTTTTTTTAAAAATAAAGAAGAATTATTCGAAGAGATTATTTCCACTTTGGTCAGAGAAATGATTGCTGAGGCAGAATCCGTCATCAAACCAGATTTACCCTTCACAGAAAACGTGCATCGGGCACTTTATCGTTTATTAGAGTTTCGCGCTCAGCACCAACTGATGATTAAACTGGTCCAAGAGGAAGCGGAAATGGGGACTCTAGCGGTTTCGGAAATGCTGCAGCACGTTGAGGATGAAATCATTGCCTATTTGAAGCAGAAGATTGACACGGCTATCACGAAAGGGGCAATCCCACCGAACGACACCGAAATTACCAGCTTTCTTCTTTTAAAAATGTATATTGCCTTAGTTTCAGATTGGGAAAGAAATCATCAGCCGCTGAGCTCGGAACAAATCGCGGAAATCATGAAAGTATTTTTAGTAAAAGGCTTGTCCACATAGAAAAAGACTTGTGTGTACCTCAATACAAGTCTTTTAACTAATCGGTGCGTCACTGGGTGGCGCTCCGATTTCTTATTTTAAAAGATAAATATTTTTTGAAGCAGTGGAAATTTTCGGCAACTTCTTATTACGGCTTCCAGTGAGTTCTTCCATTAAACTTAAAAATGTTCCAAAAAGGTAATTGACGACGGAACCGGCAAGTATTCCAAATCCTAGTGCAGTTAAGAAATAAGTCGTATTGTAACCGTTTACAAATTGACCTAACAAAATAAGAATGAGCCCTAGAACGCTTCCAAAGATTGCTGTTTTCTTAAATGTAAATATACTCTTTAAGTGTTTTTCCTGCATCACTATCAACTCCTTGTAAGAATATTCTATCAATTGTCACAAAATTGTCAAACTTTTTTTAAAAAAATTACTTTATTAAACTTGGCTATTGATTTCCGCTCCAATCAAACTTGGCTATAAAAATTAATAATGCCCTGTAACACAGCCTAAAAATTAAAGGAGACCTAACAAATTAGGCCCCGCGCATTACTTTTTCTTCGCTAAGTTTTCTTGTGCCATTTTGACCAACTCGCGGACCATGCTGCCGCCCAGCCTGCCGCCTACCTTTCCGGCTTGCTCAGATGTAAGCTGTCCGTTATATCCCTTGTTCAATGGAACACCCACTTCTTCTGCTGCTTCAAATTTTGCATCCTCAGGGTTCCCGGTATTCGCGACCTTTGCTTTCAACGCATCCAGGCCATTGCGCGCCTCGGGGACAAGGATTTTATTTCTTCTTCTCGCCATAAAAATCCCTCCTTTAGTTGTAGGATTACCTGAATGTAAAAAATAATCAACAATCACTGGAAAAATCCATTTTAATCCAGTATAATACGAGTAATAAATTTGGATAAAATCAATGATAAAGAGAGTAGTTATCTATGATGTACCAGCGATTCAGGGGTGGTGGGAGCCTGAAACAGAACAGATAATGAAGCGCACTTTTGAGATGTGTACCTGAACTTGAGTAGGGTATGCCGGAGGATCCTCCGTTACAAAGGAAAGCTGGTTCTTTTGAACAATTAGAGTGGTACCGCGGGATTATGAACTCTCGTCTCTTTTAATAGAGACGGGAGTTTTTTGTTTTTTTTAGAGATAAAAGGAGGTATTAAAGATGAATTTTAAGCAGGAGCTTGCTGCCATTTTACATGAATTACTGGACCAAGAGATTTCACAAACAAATCTGGAACTGATGATTGAAAAACCTAAGAATCAGGAGCTCGGTGATTTAGCCTTTCCTTGTTTTACACTAGCGAAGCTAAAGAGAAAATCCCCCAATCTAATTGCTGAGGAGTTAAGTAAGAAGATTAACTCTCCCATTTTTGAAAAAGTAGAAGTGGTTGGAGCCTACCTTAATTTCTTCCTAAACAAAAAGACGGCTTCTGAAAAAGTAGTGAATGAAATCATCTCGCAAAAAGGGAAGTATGGTGCGCTTACGTTTGGGAATGGCGGTGCTGTCACCATGGACATGTCCTCCCCTAATATTGCTAAACCCTTTTCAATGGGGCATTTGCGCTCAACGGTGATTGGCAACTCGCTCGCATTAATTGTCGAGAAATGTGGTTACAAGCCGATTAAAATCAATCATCTCGGTGACTGGGGGACACAGTTCGGGAAGCTGATCACTGCCTATCAATTATGGGGAGATGCCGAAAAGGTCAAGCAGAATCCGATTAAAGAGCTATTAACCCTGTATATAAAATTTCACAAAGAAGCGGAGACGAATCCAAGCCTTGAAGACCAAGGGCGCAGCTGGTTTAAAAGGCTAGAAGAAGGAGACGAACAAGCATTAAAACTCTGGAAATGGTTTCGTGATGAGTCATTAAAAGAGTTTTCGCGAATATACCAGTTAATGAATGTTGAATTTGACTCTTTTGCCGGCGAAGCCTTTTATAATGACAAAATGGACCGTGTCGTCAAGCTTCTTGAAGAAAAACAGCTATTGGTCGAATCCGAGCAGGCACAGGTGGTCGAGCTCACCGAAGAACAGCTGCCGCCATGCCTGATCAAAAAATCTGATGGGGCAACACTGTATGCGACCCGAGATTTAGCGGCGGCTCTTTATCGCCAGGAGGAATACCAATTTGTCCAATCCCTATATGTGGTTGGTCATGAACAAAGCCTCCACTTCAAACAGTTAATGGCTGTATTAGCAAAGATGGGCTACGATTGGTCAAAACAAATGCATCATATTCCATTCGGATTGATGCTAAAAGATGGAAAGAAAATGTCCACGCGCAAAGGCAAGGTTGTCTTATTAGAGGAAGTTTTAAATGAATCGATTGCAATGGCTAGGCATAATATTGAAGAGAAGAATCCTAACCTTCCAAACAAAGATAATGTGGCCAAACAAGTAGGCGTTGGAGCGGTAATTTTCCATGACTTAAAGAACAATCGAATGAACGATATTGAATTTTCGTTAGAGGAAATGCTTCGTTTTGAAGGAGAAACAGGCCCTTATGTGCAATATACTTATGCAAGGGCATGTTCTATTTTACGAAAGGCGAATGTAAATGCGGAGTTGGGTGCCTTATCCTACGAAAATACTTGGGAGAAGGAGTGGAAGGTAACCAGCCTCTTAATGGAATTTTCGCCAGCCATTAAAAGAGCCGGCATCAACTTCGACCCATCCCAGGTGGCTAAATATATTATTGACTTAGCACAAGCCTTCAATAAATATTATGCAGAGGTAAAAATCCTTGAAGACACTCCAGAACAGCAGGCACGGTTAGCGCTTGTCTATGCAGTAACGGAAGTTTTGAAAGAAGGATTACGTTTATTAGGATTAGAAGCTCCGGTTGAAATGTAGTTTCCAGACAAGGCAAAAATCAATTAAACTATAGCTATGTAATCGAATGGGAGGGAAAACAAAATGAGTGAATTATTATTTAAGCATTATGAGTTAGCAAGGGATAGGTTTGTTAAAAGTGTTGATGCACTAGAAGAGGGGATTGCTGATTTTCAGCCGGAAGGGTTTAACAATACTATCCACTGGCATGTTGGCCATGTCTTAACTGTTGCCGAGCAATTTATGTTTGGCTTCCCGAAAAAATCAACCCAGCTGCCAGCAAACTATATGGAGCTATTTGCCTCGAGGACTAGTCCTGCTGCTTGGCAGGGAGATGTTCCTTCGGTACAGGAATTAATTGTGCAGCTGCAAGAACAAGTGTCAAGGATTAAAGAAATTCCAGCGGAGAGTTTTAACCAAAGGCTAAAAACACCATTCCTTGGTCAGGAAACGTTTGGTGAACTAACAAATTTTGCGATTTTCCATGAGAGTATTCATTTAGGCCAAATACAGGCAATGAAACGTGTCATTAATGGAGCGGTAAAATAGTTTTTTGAAAAAAGCTACTGTAAAAGCATGGAGACTAAATAATGTCTCCATGCTTTTTTGTTTGATGAATAGTGGTAATGATAAATATTATATGCCCTCAACTAATAATTTTCTTCATAATCGTGCTATTTAGGATAAGACTAAGTAGTAATATTAATTTTAATCGACATTACATGAAAAATTTGGTACTTCGTCAAAAGAAAACACTTCATATTAACTACTGTCTTGTGTTAAAATCAATCGGTAATTCTACTTCTAATGTGGTGGGTGAGTCAGGTGCTCTCTTCTTTTAAGAGATTCTTAATCGGCCGGCCGTTAAAATCAACGGCACTAGGCGAACAAAAATTGAACATTTTCAAGGCTTTAGCCATTCTTTCTTCCGATGCCTTATCATCTGTAGCATACGGGACTGAACAAATCCTAATCGTGTTAGCAACCGTAAGCGTAATCGCCTATTGGTACTCGGTTCCGATTGCAGTTGGAGTATTATTTCTATTAGCGGCTCTAATCCTTTCCTATCGACAAATTATCTATTCCTATCCTCATGGCGGTGGGGCCTATATTGTTTCGAAAGAGAACATCGGTGAGAAAGCAGGATTAATCGCCGGGGGATCCCTTTTAGTCGATTACATATTAACGGTGGCAGTAAGTGTTTCTGCTGGTACGGATGCGATTACGTCAGCTTTTCCAGCCTTACATGCGCATACCGTTGGGATTGCGTGTGTTCTGGTAGTTCTGATTACAATTCTCAATCTTCGCGGTTTAACAGAATCAGCGTCAATCTTAGCTTATCCGGTCTATTTGTTTGTTGTTGCCCTGTTCATTTTAATTGGTGTGGGTCTCTTTAAAATCATGACTGGCGATGTATCACCGACTGTCCAGCATGCACCAATTGGAGCGCCTGTTCAAGGGATTACGCTTTTCTTGCTGTTACGTGCCTTTGCGTCGGGATGCTCGGCATTAACTGGGGTAGAAGCCATATCGAATGCAATCCCCAGTTTTAAAGATCCAGCACCAAAGAATGCGGCCAAAACATTAATATTAATGGGTACGCTTCTTGCCTTGTTATTTACGGGGATTACTTTCCTAGCTTATTATTACGGTATATCGCCAAAGCATGACGAAACGGTCGTCTCGCAAATTGCCAAAGAAACCTTCGGGCGTAATTATCTTTACTTTTTTGTCCAAGGAACGACCGCCCTCATTTTAGTGCTGGCAGCTAATACCGGATATTCTGCTTTTCCTTTATTAGCGTATGCACTTGCCAAGGATAAGTATATGCCAAGAATGTTTACGATTAGGGGGGACAGGCTCGGGTATTCGAACGGGATTGTATCCTTAGGAGTAGCCTCCATCTTGCTTATAATCTTCTCTAAAGGGCAAACAGAGCACTTAATCCCCCTTTATGCGGTTGGTGTATTTATTCCGTTCACCTTATCTCAAACGGGAATGATTATTAAATGGTTACGTGAAAAACCAGCCGGATGGGTTTCTAAACTTAGTGCCAATTTAATTGGCGCTCTCATCACCTTAGCCGTGTTAATCATTTTCTTCCTGACGAAATTTAGTCAAGTATGGTTTGTGGTGATCTTCTTACCAATAATCGTTTTTGCCTTCAAACGAATTAATTATCATTATGAAGCGGTGGGTGAACAATTGAGGATTCATCCCGACCATCCAGCGCAGCCAATTGAGGGAAATGTCATTATTGTACCTGTTGCAGGGATTACGAAAGTGGTTGAAAACTCAATTAATTATGCGAAATCATTAACTGATCAAATCTTTGCTGTTTATGTGTCGTTTGACCGTGAGGATGAAAAGCGTTTTGAAGAAAAATGGCAGCAATGGCAGCCGGATGTTAGGCTTGTTACCTTACAGTCACATTATCGAAGTGTGCTTATTCCCTTATCGAAATTTATTGATACTGTTGAACATAAGGCAGAGGAAAATAATTATCGTGTAACGGTTTTGATTCCGCAGTTTATTACCAAAAAGAGTTGGCATAATATCCTGCACAATCAATCAAGTTTATTAATTCGTACCTATCTTATTTTTAAAAAGAGGGTTATTGTGTCCACACTGCCATTTCATTTTAAAAAGTAATAGGTGGGGTGGGATATGGATTTTTTGGTTGAAAATAAGTGGACCATACTAGTCAGTCTTGAAGTATTAGCGTGGTCATCGACATTCTTTATGTTATATGCCAGGTATAGTTTGAAATCAAGCTTCTGGTTTAAGATAGCAACGGTTTTATTTGCGCTAACAGGGGTTATTCCACAGGTGTTAATGGGGATCGTAAACTTTATAGCAACCAAGAAAGTCGACCTCTTCACGTTAATCATTGTTTTACTCATTTTATATGGATTTACGCTTGGGAGAAACCATGTGAAAAGGCTTGATACATGGGCACAAAGGAAATTTTCAGCAAGGCAAAACCACCGGGATTAATCGGTGGTTTTCTTTGTTTTTTTGACTAAAAAGTAGATCGCCCCTAGAACAATGGCTCCGATGATGGCTGGCATCACATAGGGTTGTGCGTATTCTTTAATATGAGACCAGTTACTGCCTAGGACTTTACCCAGGTATAGAAACAGGATGGTCCATGGGATAATGGCTGCCACAGTGTAAAGGGTAAATTTAGTTGCTGACATTTTGGCAATGCCCGCCGGAATGGAAATCGCGTGTCTGACAACTGGAATGAATCTTGCCGAAAAAATCACTCCTGCGCCATATTTTTCAAACCATTGCTCAGCAATGTCAATATGATTCTTTTTAATAAGGACATATTTTCCGTATTTTTCTAAGAAAGGTCTGCCCCCGTAATAACCCGCCCAATATAAAAATAACTGGGCGAGCGTTCCGCCGATCGTCCCGGCAATCACTGCTCCGATAAAATTGAGATGCCCCTGCGAAATCATATACCCGCCATAACCCAAGACGATTTCACTTGGAATAATCTCTATCATTAATCCTATGGCAATGCCGAAATATCCTAATTGTGATAAAAACTCCAAAATATTATTAATAAAGTCTGTCATAATCCACCTTCACTTATAAAAAAATAATCAGTCTAACTTAATAATTCTATAACAGTTTGTCTCATAATGATATAAATATGGTGTTTATCATTGAGACATGCTTAATTTATGAAAATTTTGAAACGTCTACATTACATAACGATTCACTTCAAAAAAGGTTTCATTTTTTCCTACATTAAATACTTTAAGAACATGGTTGCAATGCCAAAGTAGGTAAGCAATGAAAAAATGTCATTCAAGGTGGTAATCAGTGGTCCTGAGGCAACGGCAGGGTCAATTTTTAAACGAAAAAGAATAAGTGGAATAATCGTCCCGGCAAGTGTCCCAATGATTAACGTGAAAAAGAGCGAGCAGCCGACAACGGCACCTAAAATGAGACTTCCCTGCCATATATATGCGATGACCGCGATAAGGACAGAGCAGGTGATCCCGATCGTAATCCCAACACCAAGTTCCCTTGCGATTAAGCGAGTAATTACGCCCTTATCAATATCGTAAGAAATCAGCCCTCTTACTACGACCGCAAGGGATTGGGTTCCAGTGTTTCCCGTCATTCCTGCAATCATCGGCATAAAAAAGGCAAGTGCCACAACCTGCTTGAGGGTATCTTCAAAACTGCTGATAATTCTCCCAGAGATGACACCGATGAACAATAGCAGGATGAGCCAAGGGAGTCTTCTTGCAGCCGCAACTAATGTTTTGGTTTCAAAGTCAATTGATTTCCCAGTAGCGGACAATTTTTCGATATCTTCATTTGCTTCCTGAATGACGATGTCGATAATGTCATCGACCGTGACAATCCCAACGAGGACATTATTCTCATCCACAACCGGGATGGCTAGGAAATCATACCGCTCCACGATTTGCGCCACAACCTCTTGGTCTGTTGCCACCGTAACGGAAATAATCCTTTCATACATAATCGTCCGTATCTTTTCGTCTGGCTCTGCTAATAGTAAATCACGATAGGAAACTACGCCGACAAGTTTTCGGTCTTCATCTATCACATATAAATAGTTAATAGATTCGGCAAATTCTGCGAATACTTTAAACTTATCAACTGCTTCTCGAACCGTAAAATAGCTTCGGATCCAAACAAATCGGTTGGTCATGATTCTTCCGGCTGTTTCCGGAGGATATTTCATGATATCCTGGACGGCATTAGACTCCTCTGCTTTCATCCCAGATAGGAGGGAATCCTTCTTCTCTGGTGATAATTCATGCAGCAATAACGCCAAATCATCATTATCCATTAAATCAAGGACCTTACTTGATTTTTCAATTCCTAAAATATTTAATAAGCCGAGCTGGTCTTCTTTATCAAGCTCTTCCATTAGATCAGCTAGAATATCAAATTTTAAAAACAGGAGAAATCGTCCTTTATGTTTTTCAGGTAGATCTTCATATATCTTTGCTATATCATAGGGCTGGAGTTCTTCGAGTATTTTTTCGAATTCAGTTTTTTTATTTTCTTTTAAGGTTTTAATAATATAAAGACTTAATTCATCTTGAGTCATATCTTTAATCATAGGTGATAGACCAACTCCTTATCTTGCTAATGCATAGATTCTAATTTGATAAAGAAATATAGATGAAAAAGGAAAGTTAACAAATAATAATCAATAGGCATAATTCTAGTATGTGTTAATCAAACTTATTATTTGTAAAAGAATTGAAATAAGCTATTTGGACTATTATTTGATAAAATAAGGAAGTATTGACTAAATCATTTCATGTGTTGATCGGAGGAGTTTTGCTTTGAAGAAGCATCATCAAGACATACAGGATCTCATCTATGTCCATTTGAACCAAACAGACCAGTATGTAATGTCTTCCGGTATCGAATTTGCTGAATTCGCTGCTGCTTTTTCAGGTTCATTAAATCACTTGCTTTTACTAAAGCACCGCTTTGATGATGCTGATTTTAATATGCATACACAACTCGAATATTGCCCTGAAGAAAGAATTAAAAAGTTAGCGGCAGACAATGTTTATAGTTACGAAAACTTTTGCTGGATTGATTTTATTGAGGAAGATGTGTTGAATGAACTGACGGGACAGGAAATCGCTGAATTATTGTACTTAGGTCATCAAAAGCATCATTTGAAAATGCCTTTTTATAATAAATTAGGGAACCGTTTTGTTTATTTAGCACAAGATGATGGCTGGTATAACAAAACTTATTACCGCAGCTTCAAGGATTTTTTTCATGTGCTTAGCGAAGTAGTGGCCGTAAAATTAGGAGATCTTAAGATTGAAAAATCGATCCTAGGATTCCGTAAGAAAAGAACGTATCCTCAGGTGAATAAAGAAATCCTGCTTTCATTAACACCCTTCATTAAAGAAGGAATTTGCATTTCATTACGGGCTGCAGATCACCAGCGGGGCAAAATTGAAATTCCCATCTGGGTAATTGGTGATTTCGCCAATATGGATGACATGGTGGAGGAATATGATCAAATATCATCTAAACCATATCACGCGAAAATTATTTTTGACAAGAAGACAAAAGAATGGAAATTAAATGTCATCTAGAACATTTGGCTTGATAAAAAAGTCCCACTCCATATGGGTGGGACTGTTTTTTATGGTGCTTTCGCTTTTCTTATGAAAACCATAGGTTAAATAATCCTTCGTTCACGCCTAAGTTATACATATAATAAATTCCGAATAATATGCTGATAATGCCCGCGAGATGATTCAAATACCTATTCAACTGTTTACCGGATGTCAAAACAAAGGGGATACCAATAACAGTTGAAAAGCTGAGCATACCAACAACTGTGCCGCAACCGAAAATAAGTATGTATAAAGCACCTTGCCACGCGGTCGAAACGGTACTCATTGTAAGTAGAACCATTGCTGCACTGCCGGCAAGCCCGTGAATGAGCCCGATGAAAAAGGATTTATAATGGGTACGGCCTTTTTTTTCAATGGTCTGGCTGCCGTCGGTGTGTGGGTGATGATGGCGATGTTTCAGAAACGCTACAATACTATTTAAGCCGAGAATAACTAGCATAATTCCCACAATAAACTCAAGACTCAGGGCGACCGTATCTGTGATTGTGTTTTTGGCTACAATCAAAAACATTCCGACAATGAAAAGAGTAGCCGTGTGCCCGATACCCCAGTAGACACCGGCAAAGATTGAGCGCTTTAAATTTTTTGATTCGCTTGCGATGGTTGAAACTGCAATAACATGATCAGGCTCGATTGCATGCTTAATTCCCAGCAAAAAGCCAAATAATAATATGGATAAAAGTGAACCCGTCATTATGTGCCTCCAGATTATCGTTTTAAACTAATTATACATGAAATATTAGGATAAACGAGAATGAGAAAATTGACAATTTAACCAGCGCTAGTTTTTAAGCAAGCTATGGCCATCATAAAATATTCAGTAGGAAAAAACATATAAAAAATTGGTGGACTACATTTCCTTTCTTTTTAAAATAAGTGTTAAAATATAACCGTGAATGAGAAAATGGAGGTTTTCGTATGAAAACAAAATTAGGTTTATTATATGGAGGAAAATCAGCCGAACACCAGGTGTCTCTGCAGACAGCACTGGCTGTCATTCGAGCGTTAGACCTTGAAAAATTTGAAATTCATCCTATTTACATAAATACAGAAGGAAAATGGATTAAAGGACCGCAGTTAAGTGAGCCGGTTGAAAACGTGAAGGCGCTTGAATTTGCAGAGGGAAATCAATTATCGCCTTTATCGCTCGCGCCCGCACTTTTCCAAGCTGAGAAGCAGGAAACACTTGATGTTATCTTTCCGTTGCTGCACGGACCAAACGGGGAAGATGGAACCGTACAAGGTTTATTAGAACTATTAAACCTGCCATACGTCGGCAATGGAGTGCTAGCCTCAGCAGCAGGAATGGATAAGGTTATGATGAAAAATGTATTTGCACAGGCGGGGCTTGCTCAAGTAAACTATGTTGCCTTTATTAAAAGTGAATGGGAGAAAGCAAAAGCAGAGGCTTATAGCAAGGTCGAAACAGAACTTGGCTATCCTTGCTTTGTAAAGCCCGCAAACCTTGGTTCCAGTGTCGGAATCAGCAAATGTACAAATCGTGCGGAATTAGAAACCGCTTTTGCCGAAGCTTTTCAATTTGACCGCAAAGTCATCATTGAAGAAGGCGTCGTTGCTCGTGAAATCGAGGTGGCGGTTCTTGGGAATGATGAGCCTGAATGTTCGGTTGCCGGTGAAATTGTACCAAAAAAGGATTTCTATGATTATAAAGCGAAATATGAGAGCGGGGATACAGCGCTGATCATCCCTGCTGACATAACAGACGAAGAATCACAACAAATTAATCAAATGGCAATCCAAGCTTTTAAATCTTTAGATTGTTCTGGTTTGGTCCGTGCCGATTTCTTCTTAACAAAAGATGGAAGAGCGCTAATTAATGAGGTAAATACGATGCCTGGTTTCACTCCATTTAGTATGTTCCCGCTCTTGTGGAAGCACACAGGCTTGGAGTATCCACAATTGATTGAGCGGCTTGTAAGTCTTGCGAAAGAAAGACATGCAGAGAAACAACAGATAAAGTTTACTTTCTAAAAAACGGAGACACGGCTGTAGCTGCCGTGTCAGTTTTTATTTAATAAAGAGGAATATCCGATTAGCGGAGTCCCAAGATTATTTTAGAAAAAGGAGGATATCAATGATAAAACGATCGTTAAAACAGATTGCTGAAATGGTTTCTGCTCAAAATGATATGAGTACGTTTGCTGAAACGATAATCACGGGTGTTTCCATTGATTCCCGTAAGATTGAAAATGGTAACCTGTTTATTCCTTTTAAAGGAGAGGTTTCAGACGGACATAAATATGTCGAAGAATCCATCAGTAAAGGTGCAGCTGCGGCCCTTTGGCAAAAGGATGTCCCGAACCCGCCCACACATTTACCTATTTTGATTGTCGATAATTGCCTCGTGGCCTTACAAGAATTAGCAAGAAACTACCGGCAGCAATTAGACGTAAAAGTGGTCGGTATCACTGGAAGTAATGGGAAAACTACGACAAAGGATATGACTGCTGGCATTCTTGCCACAAATTATAAGGTTCAAAAGACAGAAGGAAATTATAATAATCATATTGGTCTTCCATTAACGGTTTTAGGATTACACGAAGACACTGAAATTGCCGTCCTTGAAATGGGAATGAGCGGCAGGGGTGAAATTGAATTTCTAACGAAGCTTGCATGCCCGGATGCTGTAGTGATTACCAATATTGGTGAATCACATCTTCTCGACCTCGGTTCAAGGGAGGGAATCGCGGAAGCGAAACTTGAAATCCTCCAAGGGTTAAAAGAAGGGGGACTTGCTGTCCTCCATGGCGATGAACCACTGCTGATGGAACGAATTCAACAACATAAAGGCAATGTACAGGTTAAAACATTCGGCAGAAATGAAACGAATGATCTATATCCAACTGATATTACTCAGTTAGAGAATGGGAATCGTTTCAACATCAACACTTCAAAGACTACTTTCGAACTTCCAGTATTAGGAACGCATAATATTTTAAATGCACTTGCCTCGATGTTGATTGCTAACTATTTTTCAATCCCTTTCGAAAAAATGAATGAGGGGTTAGCTAGTATAAAGTTAACGAATATGCGTATGGAGTTGGTAGAAGGGGGTCAAGGCGAAAAAATAATTAACGATGCTTATAATGCAAGTCCCACTTCCATGATGGCGGCGATCGAATTAGTTTCCAATCTTAAGGGGTATGATCGAAAAATCCTTATCTTAGGGGACATGTTAGAGCTTGGCCCACAGCAAGAACAGTATCATCAGCAAATTGGAACTGCTTTAAACGGTGATAAAGTCGATCTTCTGTTTACCTATGGAAACTTAGGGGGGCATATTGCAAACTCAGCCCGAACTGTTTTGGGAGAAGAAAGAGTGTTTGCTTTTACAGAAAAAGCACCACTTATTCAAGAATTAAAGCGGCATGTAAATAAAAATACCTTAATCCTTGTTAAAGCATCAAGAGGTATGAAATTAGAGGAAATCGTAACGGCTTTGCAAAAAAAATAAAAGAAATTAAAACTGACGAATTAATGAATGATTTAAGCTTGATAAAAGAAAAATAACTGAGACCCCCCTTGTGTGGAGAAGTTGCCCTTCTTTTCGAGTACTGGACAATTTGATGAAGTAATAGGATCGGTTTGAACCTGTAACAAACTTGTCTTTATTGCAAAATACTAGCAACAGTGGTATGATATTCATCAACGTGTCTAAAGAACGATTATTAAAGGGCATACTCCTTGAGGGAGCATGTTTTTTTTTGGTAAAATAAAGATGTTACCTATTTACGGCATTTTGATGCGTGTCCGCTCAAGCGCCAAGGGAACCGAGCCGTTTCGGTCCTGCCTAAGATGAAGTATAAAAATCCACTGCCATCATGTGAAAAAATTAAAATTTATTTTATCCGTGATGAACTTTAAACCTACTTGATCAAAGATGAAAGATAACCTATAGCATTTTTATTAATTCAAAATAGGACTTCACTTGGGCCCTCAAGCGCTTTTCGCCTCTAAGAGCAGGCGCTTCCGCTTTTCTGAGTATCAGGCGAAAATATTCAGCACTTAAAAAATATTTTCACATAGATGAAGGAGAATGAAAACATTGACAAAGTTTGAAGAATTAGGTCTAAGTCAGGCCACGTTACAATCCGTCCTCAAAATGGGTTTTGAGGAGGCAACACCAATTCAGTCAGAAACTATTCCATTGGGGCTAAAAGGTATTGATTTGATCGGGCAAGCTCAAACAGGAACTGGTAAAACAGCTGCATTTGGGATTCCATTGATTGAAAAAGTCGATATTAGTGCGGATGCAATCCAAGGTATTATTATTGCGCCAACTCGTGAACTTGCGATTCAAGTATCAGAAGAACTATATAAACTTGGTTCAGGCAAAAGAGTTCGCGTATTGCCAATATATGGCGGGCAGGATATCAGCCGTCAGATTCGCTCATTAAAGAAAGCACCACATATCATTGTTGGTACTCCAGGCCGTGTATTAGATCATATCAACAGAAAAACGATGCGCCTCGAAACAGTAAACACAGTGATTCTTGATGAAGCAGATGAAATGTTAAACATGGGATTCATTGAAGATATTGAATCGATTCTTGCTTCAACACCAGCAGAACGTCAAACATTACTTTTCTCTGCAACCATGCCAGGGCCGATTCAAAGAATGGCAGAAAAGTTCATGAAGGATCCGCAAATTATTCGTGTCAAAACGAAAGAAATGACCGTTCCTTCAATTGAACAGTATTACCTTGAAGTAGTGGAAAGAAATAAGTTTGATGTATTAACAAGACTTCTTGATATTCAATCCCCTGAACTAGCGATTGTTTTTGGTCGTACAAAGCGCCGTGTCGATGAATTATCGGAGGCATTAACTTTAAGAGGTTATACGGCAGAAGGTATTCACGGCGATTTAACTCAGGCAAAGCGTATGTCAGTTCTTCGTAAATTTAAAGAAGGAACAATTGACGTGCTTGTAGCAACAGACGTAGCAGCAAGGGGACTTGATATCTCCGGAGTAACTCACGTATACAATTTTGATATCCCTCAAGATCCTGAGAGCTACGTTCACCGTATTGGACGTACAGGTCGTGCCGGTAAAAAGGGTGTAGCTTTAACATTTATTACACCACGTGAAAAATCATATCTTGCTGTCGTGGAAAGAACTACTAGAAGCAAGATGGAAAAAATGAAAGCTCCTACGCTTGATGAAGCATTAGAAGGTCAACAAAAAGCAGTTGTAGAAAAAATCGTAGCAACGATTGAATCAAACAACTTACATTATTATAAAGCAGCAGCTCAAGAATTGTTGGAAGAAAATGATGCAGCAACTGTTGTCGCAGCTGTGTTGAAAATGTTAACAAAAGAACCGGATACAACACCGGTTAAGCTGACAGAAGAACAGCTTCCACAAAGACGAGAAAGAAAACCCCAAGATCGTGACCGTAGAAGAAGAGATGATTCTAGAGGTTCAGGTTCATACGGCGGGGACCGTAACAGAAAAAAAGCACCAACAAAGCCACGCAGTGGTGAAAAAAGAACTGGCGGTGGCGGTAAGTCAACATCAAAGCCAAGAACTTTTAACCACTAAAATACAAAAGCATGGACGATATCGTTCATGCTTTTTTTATTTGACCAAAAGGGGAACAGTAAACATAGATTCCAGAGATCCACTGTATGATTGAAGAGAAGCAAAAAGATGCGGCGCTTTTTCAATTGGAAAAGGATTTGAATGAGCGTGAAGGAGTTACGTGAATTGACCAGTCTAGTTTTATTATCGAATAAGTAGTAGTGCCGTACTCCCCAACCATGTATACTTAAACTGATTTTGAGATTGTGAAGCAGGGGGAGAGATGAATGGTTGAACCGCAAAATCGACTTTCGGAAAAGGCCTTAAAGGTATGGAGAATCTCTGCAGTAATCAAGGTTGTCATAGAATGGTCGATCACAGCTGTTATTGTTTTACTATTAGATATTTTCGATGGTCCCTTCTGGATTTCGCTTACCCTTATCATATTAGGAGTTATTTTTACATTTTTACATATTTTTCTGTTTCCTGCACTCAGATGGAAATGGTGGAGATATGAAGTTCGTGAGGAAGAAATAGAGCTGCAGGATGGTTTCTTTATCCGGAGTCGTACCTTGATTCCGATGGTTCGCGTTCAGCATGTAGATACCGTCCAAGGACCAATCCTAAGAAAGTACAAATTAGCCTCTGTGATTGTTCATACGGCGGCCACAGCCCATCAAATTCCTGCTTTAGAAGAAACAGAAGCAGAACAATTAAGGTTCAATATATCGAAACTAGCAAGGGTTGCTGAAGATGATGTCTAAACCAAAACGACTTCATCCCATAGCCATTTTGGGATATATGGGTAAAAGAATAAAAAACTTTATTTTTCCAATTGCTGCTTTTACATTTTCGGTTACTCGCGATAGTGGGCGTCCGTTATTATTCGCCTTGGGTGTATCCTTTATATCAATTATTATTATTTTTATCACCAGTCTCCTCTCGTGGTTACGGTATACATATAATTTGGAACAGGATGAACTCCGGATTAATGATGGGATTTTCATTCGGAAGAAAAGATACATTCCATATGAACGAATTCAAAGTATCGATCTTTCCGAAGGTATTTTACAACGATTGTTCGGGATGGTAAAACTCCAAATTGAAACGGCTGGCGGAGTGGGAGCAGAAGAAGCGGAAGCCGTCCTTTCTGGGATATCGAAAGAGGAGGCTCTGGTAATCCAGGAATTTACGGCAGCAGCTAAAGGGAACGGGGCAATCGAAGGAAAAGATCTACCTGAGGGTAAATCCGTTTATAAAATATCCACCGGACAATTATTGATTCTTTCCCTAACCTCAGGTGGTGTTGGGGTGGTCATCTCAGCTGTCCTTGCGTTATTAAGTCAAGTGGATGACCTGATTCCCTTTCGAAGATTAGCCAGCGGTATTGAAAAATGGACGGCCCCTAGTCTGATCCTGCTTACGATCCTTGTGGTTATTGGATTTTTCCTTGCATGGGTAATCGCGCTCATTGGTACGATGCTAAAGTATGCTAATTTTACTGTGATCAAAAAAGACAATGATTTAGTTATTACTCAGGGTCTGTTGGAGAGAAGACAAATAACAATTCCGTTGAAGCGGATCCAAGCGATTCGCATCAGTGAAAATATTGTCAGACAACCCCTCGGTTATGCGACCGTATATGCGGAAAGTGCTGGCGGGTCATCGGCCAATCAAGAGGGTTCTAAAGTGACCCTTTTGCCAATCGTCAAGCTAGATCAGATTGCTTCAATCCTTGACCCGGCCATTACAGAGTACCTTGTCCCGACCACCTTTACCCTAATACCGAAACGGTCGATGTGGCGCTATATATTCAGGCACTGGTACATTGCTACTCCGATCGTGATTGTGTCGCTGCTATTTTTGAAGACTTGGGGCCTTCTTTCCATCATCCTGCTTGGTGCGATGACGCTTGGGGCTGTTTTAAAATATAAGGCAGCTGGTTGGACTCTTGCTGAACAGCAGCTAACGCTAAGATACCGGACGTTAATGATGATTCGAACGACGGTTATGATGAAGAAAAATAAGATTCAAAGCTTGGAAATAAGAGAAAGTTATTTTCAGCAGAAACAAGAATTAGGAACATTCGAAGCCTTTGTGAAATCGGGCGTCGGTGATGCAGGCGGCACTGTTGTTGATATGGAAAAGGGTGATCTAAAGAAAATTTATGATTGGTATTCTAGCGGCAAAGAAAAAAGGATTTGCAGTGAAAGGTAGTTTCGACTGCAAATCCCTGTTATTTCAAAATAAGAAAGTATAAATTTCGACTTTGAAAATTGTCCAGCTCCAGCGCCCTAGCGGCTAGTGTCCTTCGCTCTCCGCCCTACGATAAGTCAAGCACGAATGCACCTTCGGCTCTTCGTGTTTCCTTTATCTCAGTTGGAGCACTCCAGGCCATACGCCGCTGAACAGGGCGCTTGCGCTTTTCTTATTGTGCTAGTAATCCGAGAATAGCAATGATAATAATCGAGGCCCAAATGATCACTTTCAATGGAGATTGATAGGAGATGCTGCTTTTCTTACTGCTGGCCCAGCTCGCGGTACCTCGAATCGAATCGGATAAATCTTTTTTATTAAAATAAGGAATCGCCCCCATTAAAAAACCACCAAGTAATCCAAAAAGATGGGCGGTAATATTAATATTTGGCTGTAAGAATGTCATAATAAGACTAACAACACAAAGAGTAAGGATTATTTGCGAGTTTTGCTTGGAAAGCATATGTTTCCGAAACATAATAACCGCCAGGTAATAACCAAACAAACCAAATATCGCTCCACTTGAGCCAACGTGGGTATAGGTGAGCGGCTGGAGCAGCAGTGTGGCGACATTTGCAATAAAACCTGACAGCAGATAGACAAATAAAAATCTGCCGCTTCCAAGCATTCGCTCCAGTGCCGGTCCAAATAACACAAGTGAAAAGCTATTAAACAGCATGTGTGAAAAACCACTATGAATAAAGGTCGGTGTAATCAGCCGCCAATATTCCCCTTCCTTAATATAAAGGTTAACTCCAGAAAGATTTTCAAAGAACCAAGAGTTAGGGAAGATGGTTATACTCGTTAATAGAAATAATCCTACATGAATGGTAATAATAATAGAAACAATCGGATAAAGGCGGATAAAATCGCGAAAACTTTCCGTTCTCGTAAACATGATAAAAACCTCCTGAGTTTCACATTAAAATATTAATAAACTAATTTCCGTCCTCGTACACTATTACTTATGCTCATTGTATATTAAATAGAAGGAAGATGAACGATGATTAAAGGGATTGGGATCGATATTATTGAACTTTCAAGGATTGAGGACATCATCAATCGACAAAAGAAGTTTGTGGACCGCGTGTTAACTCCGAATGAGCGGCTAAAATTTGAAGGTTTATCGGCTGTCAGAAAAGTAGAGTTTTTAGCAGGGCGCTTTGCAGCGAAAGAAGCGTATTCTAAAGCGAATGGCACAGGTATTGGAGAGGAACTGTCATTTTTAGATATTGAAATAGAAAATGATAGTTCCGGAAAACCCTTTTTTGCAAAGCCAGAGAGGCATGCTCATTTATCTATTTCACATAGTAGAGATTACGCCGTAGCGCATGTAATTATTGAAGAAATTTAGAGCATATAAATTTTTATAAAAATAAATAGCTTGGCAACTCCTTATCATATTCCTTTAGGTTGTCTCATATATTCATAGGGAAACAGGAGAGACAAGGTCAGCTATGGTCATTTTGGAAAGCAAACTCCATTGCCTGACCCCTGCCTTTCTCTTCTCTATAATCATATGAAATGAGACAAGAAGGGGTTGAAGGAATGAGGAAAAAGTTATTGCTGCTAATCACGGGGCTCATGGTCATTTTTGTACTAGCGGCCTGCGGTTCTAAATCACAAGGTGATGTGGTAAAAGAGCTAACGGGGAAACTAGATGACTTAAGTGGCTATAAGGTGAATGCAAAAATGACATTGAAAATGGGATCTGATTCACAAATTTATAAGGTTGAAATTTGGCATAAAGATCCTACCTTTTATCGCGTGAATTTGAAAAATGCTCAAAAAGACCAAAGTCAGATGATATTAAGGAATAACGAAGGCGTATTTGTTCTTACACCTGCTCTAAATAAGAGCTTCCGCTTCCAAAGCGATTGGCCGCAAAACAGCAGCCAGGCCTACTTGTATGAATCGCTGATTAAGGATATTGTTGCCGATAAAAGTGCAAAATTCTCCACCACTAAAGAATATTATGTATTCGAAACGAAGACCCGCTATCAAAACAATACAATGCTGCCATTCCAAGAAATCAAATTGAATAAAAGTGATTTATCACCTGCTGTGGTAAAAGTAATGGATCCGGATCGAAATGCCCTTGTAACTGTTGAGTTTTCCAAAGTGAAATTTAATGCCAGCTTTGACAAGGATGATTTCGATATGAAGAAAAACATGACACGTGCGCAGCTTAATTTGCCTGCTATGGCAGATGGCGGCGATGATGCCTTTACCGTTATGTATCCAACTACAGAACTTAAAGGGACAAAATTGATTGAGGAAAAAGAAGTGGCGCTAGAAGATGGCAAGAGGGTTGTCCTCACCTATGATGGCAAAAAATCGTTCACGCTTGTCCAGGAAAAGGTAACAGCAAAAACAGCGTCTGCGAATCCAACCTATATTGAAGGTGATATTGTCGACTTAGGTATGACTATCGGAGCAGTTTCGGAACACTCCCTCTCTTGGTCGCATAATGGTGTGGATTATATGATTGCATCGAAAAACCTAACGAAGAGAGAAATGATTGAAATTGCAGCATCTGTCCAAGGTGAAGCAGTAAAATAAATATTGATACTAGCAGGCTCTTTACAGGGCCTGTTTTTATTTGTAAATGAAAGTAAACAGCAGTATGATAATTTTTGTGATAAAATGGAATGATATTTAATTAAAGCTATTAGGAAGTGGAAACATGGAAGAGCAAGGTTTTTTTTATAGAGATACATGGGCGGAAATAGATTTAGATTGTATTCTTGCCAATGTTGCCTCCGTCAAAAAGCATTTGCCTCAAGACGTGAATATGATCGCAGTTGTCAAAGCAAATGCATATGGCCACGGTGATATTCAAGTGGCAGAAACAGCCCTTGAAGCAGGTGCAGCCTATTTAGCAGTTGCTTTTATGGATGAAGCGATAGCCTTAAGAAAGAAAGGAATTACTGCTCCTATTCTTGTCTTGGGTGCTGCACGGCCTGAAGATGTTCAAGTGGCAGCGAAATTTAATATTACCCTTACAGTTTTCCAGAAGGAATGGCTGCAAGATGCCATAAAACATCTTAAGGCAGAAGATCGAATTTCTTTTCATATCAAAGTAGATACAGGGATGGGGAGGATTGGTGTTCGCAGCTTACCAGAGTTAATTGCAATCGAACAAATCATCTCCGAAAATGTCCAATTTATATTGGAAGGGATTTATACACACTTTGCTACGGCTGATGAACTGGATGAAACCTATTTTCGTCAGCAATTAGCGTTATTTGACAGTATGGCCAATGGGCTAAAAGAACAACCGAAGTATATCCACTCAAGCAATAGTGCTGCTGCACTAAGATATCCTAGCGCTTATTTTAATGCCGTTCGGATTGGCATTGCAATGTATGGCCTGGCACCTTCACTTGAAATGGAAAGTGAAATTCCTTTTCCGCTCCGGGAAGCATTTTCACTCAGGTCACGACTTGTCCATGTAAAGAAGTTGCAAAAGGGCGAAAAAGTGAGCTATGGGGCAACGTATGAAACCGGTGAAGAAGAGTGGATTGGGACCATTCCGATTGGTTATGCAGACGGCTGGATTCGCAAACTGCAAGGCCAAGAGGTGCTTGTTAAGGGAACGAGGTTGCCGATTGTCGGTCGAATCTGTATGGATCAATGTATGATTCGTCTCCCATATCATGTTCCAATTGGGACCACCGTAACATTAATCGGCGGGGACGAGGATCAGTTTATTTCCGTTAATGAAATCGCCCAAAAGCTTGACACAATTAATTATGAAGTTCCATGTATCATTGCAAATCGAGTTCCGCGCCTTTATAAAAAGGGCGGGAAAATTGTCGATTTAAAAAATTACCTTCTTGAAGATTAATGGGCTAAATGAAGTTTTCTAGTCATATTTATGATATTGCGGTAATTTGTGCATAAAAGAGTGTTTTATTGGCTTATAATACAGTAGTATTATAAATAGTCTATGCAATAAGTTCGATAAGTGTTATTATTGTATATGGTACAGATAGATAAGTGAAACTCACTGTATGAAACCGACTCTGGGTCGACTCATGTAGTGTGTTGAATTTATGCGTCAGAAGGAATTCTGGTTAGATAAAAATGGTGTGTAGTGATGGTGGAGGTGTATGTTTGTGGCTGAGTCAGGCGCAACTACGGAAATCTTAGTGAAGTTACCGCAACATCTTTTAACGGAATTAGATGGTTTTGTTAAACAAGAAAATGTAAACCGCAGCGAGTTTATCTACCAAGCAACAAAAATGTATTTACGCGAACGAAAAAAGAGACAAATTCGCGAGTCGATGAGACGCGGATACATGGAAATGGCAAAGATAAATCTTAGAATTGCATCAGAAGCATTTTTAGCAGAATATGAGGCAGAACACACAGTTGAACGTCTTGTAAGCGGAGGATAATCCTTTGATAGTCAAACGTGGTGACGTTTATTTCGCGGACCTATCCCCAGTTGTTGGTTCTGAACAAGGCGGCGTCCGACCTGTACTTGTCATCCAAAACGACATCGGGAATCGGTTTAGTCCCACAGTGATTGTTGCAGCGATTACAGCTCAAATTCAAAAAGCCAAGCTTCCTACTCATGTAGAAATTGATGCGAAGCGCTACGGATTTGAACGAGACTCGGTCATTCTGTTAGAGCAAATTCGTACAATTGATAAGCAGCGGTTAACCGATAAAATCACCCATCTCGATGACGAAATGATGGAAAAAGTGGATGAAGCCTTGCAGGTTAGCCTGGGTCTCATCGAATTTTAATTTAAAGCACGCTCTTTTTAGGAAGAGCGTTTTTTCATACATATCCTGACCTCATTTTCTACTTCTGCTTAGGCGAGCTCATATGCTCGCCTATTTTTTTTTGAATAAATTGCAGAAGGCACTTTAATGAAACGGTCTAATGATTCTGATACAATAGAATGAAAAGGAATGGAGGATTGTTTTGTGAATGATACAATCGTAAAAGATGATCAATTGTTAAAGAAAATTGCAGCTGAACTGACAATATCTCATAAACAAGTACAAAGTGTTATCTCATTATTAGATGAAGGCAATACAGTTCCTTTTATTGCTCGATATCGGAAAGAAATGACAGGAGCGCTTGATGAAGTACAGATTCGCAATATTTTAGAACGCTGGCAGTATATCCAAAACCTTGAGCATAGAAAAGAAGAGGTTATTCGAATCATTGCTGAACAAGGGAAACTAACAGATGAACTTAACCAGGCGATTACCAAAGCCGAAAAGCTTCAAGAGGTTGAAGACTTATACAGGCCATATAAACAAAAAAGACGGACAAAAGCGACGATTGCAAAAGAAAAAGGCTTAGAACCTTTAGCAGAGTGGCTGCTGACTTTTACAAAAGAAAGTGTGGAAGAAAAAGCAAAACAATTTTTATCAGAAGAAAAAGAAGTCCTTACGGTTGAGGATGCAATTGCAGGCGCGAAAGACATTATTGCGGAATGGGTTTCTGATGATGCTGAAAGCCGTAAATGGATTCGTAAAGAAACGTTTAAATCCGGTGCAGTTGTATCGGTGGTCAAAGAAGCGGAAAAAGACGAGAAAAACGTTTACGAAATGTACTATGAATATGAAGAACCTGTAAATAAAATTGTTCCGCATCGAATTCTCGCTTTAAATCGCGGTGAAAAAGAGGACATTTTAAGAGTTTCGATTAAAATGAATGCCGATTTAATCCTGTCATATTTGGCGAGAAAATGGATCCGTGTCCAGCACTCTCCATCAGCACCCATTGTGTTAGAAGCGATGGAAGATAGCTACAAAAGATTAATTCAGCCTTCCATTGAGAGGGAAATCCGCAATGAATTAACGGATAAGGGTGAAGAGCAAGCCATACATATATTCTCTGAAAACCTTCGTAACTTACTTTTACAGCCACCGTTGAAAGGCAAAGTCGTCATCGGTGTCGACCCAGCCTACAGGACAGGCTGTAAATTAGCAGTCGTAGATGAAACAGGTAAGGTGCTGAAGATAGATGTGATCTATCCCCACCCACCGGTTAACAAAGCCAAGGAAGCGCGCGAAAAGTTTATTCACATCCTCCGCGAGTATAAGGTTGAAATGGCGGCCATCGGAAATGGCACAGCCTCAAGGGAAACAGAACAGTTTGTCGCAGATATCTTAAAAGAAATGGATGAAGAGATTTTCTATTTAATTGTCAATGAAGCAGGGGCCAGTGTCTATTCTGCTTCGGAATTAGCCAGAGAAGAGTTTCCGAATCTGCAGGTAGAAGAAAGAAGTGCAGCCTCTATTGCACGCCGGTTGCAGGATCCATTAGCGGAATTGGTTAAAATTGACCCAAAATCGGTTGGTGTTGGTCAATACCAGCATGATGTTTCCCAGAAACGTCTGTCAGAATCGTTGCATTTTGTGGTCGAAACAGCCGTTAACCGGGTCGGTGTAAATGTGAATACTGCTTCTCCATCACTTTTACAGTATGTAGCGGGGCTTAACAAGACTGCTGCAAATAATATTGTCAAAAAGCGTGAAGAGGAAGGGAAATTTACGAGCAGGGTTCAATTAAAGAAAGTACCTCGTCTTGGTGCAAAAACCTATGAGCAGGCGATAGGGTTCTTGCGCGTATTAGATGGCAAGCAGCCGCTTGACCGAACAGGGATTCATCCGGAAAATTACGACGAAGTGAAGAAATTATTAGCGAGTCTAGGATTTACAACTGATGACCTTGGTTCGGATGAGTTAATAACTGCTCTTAATGGGATTGATTTAAAAGCTGTTTCAGAAGAACTTGCTATCGGGGAATTAACCCTAAAGGATATTATTGATGCTTTGGTAAGGCCGGAACGCGATCCGCGCGATGATTTGCCACGCCCTCTTTTGAAAAAAGATGTCCTTAAGTTAGAGGATTTAAAAGCAGGTATGGAGCTGCAAGGTACGGTTCGGAATGTTGTGGACTTCGGTGCATTTGTTGATATCGGCGTTAAGCAGGACGGGCTTGTGCATATTTCCAAACTAAGCAATAGATTTGTAAAGCATCCATTGGACATTGTGTCAGTAGGGGATGTAGTCACTGTATGGGTGGATTCTGTTGATATGAAAAAAGGCAGGGTTGCGTTAACAATGCTGGCGCCTTCGAACTAGTTGGAAGTAACGGGTTCCTGTAATAATATTATCACCATTAAAGAAGACCATTTCGCAAAGCGAGTTGGTCTTCTTTTTTATTTTTGTCCCTATCAATTAACTCTTAGAAATAATTATTAGATGTGAAGGGAAAGGGTCTCAAAAATGTTCGTGAGGACAGAAATAGGAAGGGAATGGTGTAAGTTGTCCTCATGAGGTTTTCATGAGGACAAAAATAGGAAGAGAAGTGCATAAATTGCCCTCATGAACTTAAGAGAAGTGTTTTTTTCTGTAAAAGAACCAGCACTGGTTTAGCATCTTGATCTGATAGCGATCCTTCTCATAGAAAGCTCTTTTCATTTGGTTTTGCAACCAAGTTGGCATAATAAAACCTCCCGAAAAGTACATCATTATTAAAGGTATATACAATATATGCTATAATAGGTTGTCATGTTCGCAAAGAAAGTGAGGGTCCCTAAATGGAACAACAAGAACTTCAATCATTAGTTGAAAAGGTATCTGTTGAATCATTTGGGAAGCAGTTTCGACACATAGCGTCTTTCAATCAAAGACTAAGGTCAACTGGCGGCAGATACCTTCTTGGCACACATAATATTGAAATAAATAAAAAATATTACGAGCAGCTAGGTGTAAAAGAATTAGTGGGGATCATTAAACATGAGCTATGCCATTATCATCTTCACCTTGAAGGGAAGGGGTATCAGCATAGAGACCAAGAGTTTAAGCAATTATTAAAAAAAGTAGGAGCACCGCGATTTTGTGCACAATTACCCGATAGACCAGTAAAACGAACATCCAAAAGAATCCTTATATATCAATGCTCGAAATGTCAGCTATCATACAGGCGAAAAAGAAGCATTGATACAAGCAGATATGTTTGTGGAAAATGTAGGGGGAAGTTGACGAAAATAAAAGAAATAATATTAGAATGACGTAAGAATTTGGAAAAAATCTTTATCTAAAAACTATATTGACTTTCTATTATAACGTCATTATAATGTAAAGAGTCGATAAGGTGATTGCCTAATTGATCTAAGGTTTTTAATAGTATTATTCCGCAGTAGCTCAGTGGTAGAGACGAGCGAGGCATCATGAATTTGCTGCGAGTTGTACACACCGAGACGCTCCTTGGGTTACTTACTGAGGTGGGGACATGGTTGTAATATAGCTTAGATTAGAGAATGTAATATTATTATTCCGCAGTAGCTCAGTGGTAGAGCTATCGGCTGTTAACCGATCGGTCGTAGGTTCGAGTCCTACCTGCGGAGCCATATGGGGAAGTACTCAAGAGGCTGAAGAGGCGCCCCTGCTAAGGGTGTAGGTCGGGTGACCGGCGCGAGGGTTCAAATCCCTCCTTCTCCGCCATATAATTTTTAGGCCCCTTGGTCAAGCGGTTAAGACACCTCCCTTTCACGGAGGTAACACGGGTTCGAGTCCCGTAGGGGTCATCTGGGACGGGGAGTGACATTGATTCATTTCCTGTTTCTTAATCTTTATAAACATCAAATATTGGGCTATAGCCAAGCGGTAAGGCATCGCACTTTGACTGCGACATGCGTTGGTTCAAATCCAGCTAGCCCAGCCATTTTTTTATAAATCAATATTAAATGCGGGTGTGGCGGAATTGGCAGACGCACCAGACTTAGGATCTGGCGCCGCAAGGCGTGGGGGTTCGACTCCCTTCACCCGCACCAAATGTTTTACTTGAATTAATTTGGTTAGTATGTTATGATTGTTTTTGTCGCTAAATATCGTGCGGTCGTGGCGGAATGGCAGACGCGCTAGGTTGAGGGCCTAGTGGGGGCAACCCCGTGGAGGTTCAAGTCCTCTCGGCCGCACCAAATAAATTGTTGACAAACAATACTGAGTCTGATATACTTTAAAAGTTGACTTCAATACATGCGCCCTTAGCTCAGCTGGATAGAGTGTTTGACTACGAATCAAAAGGTCGGGAGTTCGAATCTCTCAGGGCGCATTTTTACGGGAAGTAGCTCAGCTTGGTAGAGCACTTGGTTTGGGACCAAGGGGTCGCAGGTTCGAATCCTGTCTTCCCGACCAGTCGAATAAATTTTACGCGGGTGTAGTTTAGTGGTAAAACCTCAGCCTTCCAAGCTGATGATGAGAGTTCGATTCTCTTCACCCGCTCCAAATTACCTTTAATAATTGTTCTTTGAAAACTAAACAAACAAAATCGTGTAAACAAAC
>NZ_JBPXRO010000037.1:0-51272 GCF_051842875.1 Neobacillus sp. C211 | reverse complement strand
ATTGGTTCGCTCGACTTGCATGTATTAGGCACGCCGCCAGCGTTCGTCCTGAGCCAGGATCAAACTCTCCAAGAAAGTTGATTAGCTCATTTTGTTACGTTGGCTTAGTTTCAGAATTGAAACTAAAAATTTTGTTTGTTTGCACGATTTTGTTTGTTTAGTTTTCAAAGATCAATTTCTCTATCGCCTAAAAGCGACTTTATAATCTTACCAAGTTATCAATGTAAAGTCAATAACTTTTTTTATTTCTTTTATCTTGTCATCACTGCCTCGCAGCAACAGATATTAATATACCACCATTAAAGACCTAGTGCAATAGTATTTATTATTTTTTTATATAAAATTACAAAGTAAAAATATTCTAACTCTTCAAGGCTAAAAGCAATAAAAAAAGTGCCAGTGGCACCGGCACTTTCTAAAGATATTACTTATGACGCATTAACGGGAATAACAGTACGTCGCGGATAGATGGTGAATTAGTCAACAGCATAACTATGCGGTCTATTCCGATTCCTAATCCTCCAGTAGGCGGCATACCATACTCCAGAGCTTCAACGAAGTCATCATCCATCATATGGGCTTCGTCATTCCCTTGTTCGCGTTCCTTTAATTGCGCTTCGAAACGTTCTCTTTGATCAATCGGATCATTAAGCTCTGTAAACGCGTTTGCATGTTCACGCGCTACAATAAATAATTCAAAACGATCTGTAAATCGCGGATCCTCATCATTTTTCTTCGCAAGCGGCGAAATTTCTACTGGATGGCCGTAAATAAACGTAGGCTGGATTAACTTTTCCTCTACTTTTTGCTCAAAGAATTCATTTACAATGTGACCATAAAGCATGTTGTTATTAATTTCGACACCATGTTCTTTAGCAAGTTGACGAGCCTCTTCCACACTCATCTCTTTCCAGAAATCTGCACCCGTGTATTCTTTAATGGCATCAACCATGTGAAGTCTTTTCCATTCCGGGTTAAGGTCTACTTCATAATCCCCATATTGAATTGTAGTGGAACCAACTACTTCTTTAGCAATGTGGGCGATTAAATTCTCAGTAAGACTCATGATATCGCGATAATCTGCGTAGGCTTCGTAAAGTTCAATCATTGTGAATTCTGGGTTATGACGGGTAGAGACCCCTTCATTCCGGAATACACGGCCAATTTCATAAACCTTTTCTAGCCCCCCGACAATTAACCGCTTTAAGTGAAGCTCAATAGCAATCCTCATAAACAACGGCATATCGAGAGCATTATGATGCGTAATGAACGGACGTGCGGACGCACCCCCAGCGATAGAATGCATCATAGGTGTTTCAACTTCTAAATAACCATGGTCATCTAAATAACGACGCATCGATTGAATAATACGGCTTCTCGCAATAAATGTCGCCTTACTTTCTTGGCTCATAATTAAATCCAAATAACGCTGACGGTAGCGCTGTTCTACATCTTTAAGTCCATGGAACTTATCAGGCAGCGGACGCAATGCCTTTGTTAAGAACACAAAGTTTTCAACCTTTACGGATAGCTCGCCCACTTTTGTTTTAAATAAAGTTCCAGTTACCCCAATAATATCCCCTAGATCAGCGGTATCAAATAGTTTGTAATTCTCTTCACCAATAGCATCCTGACGAACATATACTTGAATTTGACCCGTTAAATCTTGAACATGCGCAAAACCTGCTTTACCTTTTCCACGCTTCGTCATAATTCGGCCTGCTAAAGAAACAGAAATGTTTTTTGCTTCGATGTCTTCTTTTTCTAATTCTCCATATTGCTCAATCAATTCATTTGTATTGTGTGAACGGTCAAAACGCTTACCAAATGGATCAAGACCATTTTCGCGCATGGTGTTCATTTTTTCACGTCTGACCCTTAATTGGTCATTTAAATCTTCCTGACTCATAAAATCCACTCCAATAATCATTTATTATGTAAAATGCTTTTATTAATCCATCCATTTTTCTACATACTTTATTATTTTACACAAACTTATAGTTTCAGACATCAAAAAAGATCTTAATAAAATAAAAACTGCCAGTTATTTCACTGGCAGCATCCAATTAGTATTAGAAAAAGACACTTTAAGTGACAAATTTACCCTACAATCAACTGACTTTGTTCTTTTTCCTCAACTTCTAACACTAAGTCGTTTAATAATGTCACTAAGTGATCTCTTGTTTCACACTCATTAATGGCATTACGAACTTTAGCGTTGCCGCGGACCCCTTTTAAATACCAAGCAGTATGCTTGCGCATTTCGCGAACCGCAATATTTTCATTTTTCAGAGCGATTAAGCGGTCAAGATGAAGAATACATACATCAATCTTTTCTCTAACAGTTGGTTGAGGCATTAATATCCCAGATTCTAAATATTGTACGGTACGATAAATCATCCATGGATCTCCTAATGCAGCTCTTCCAATCATGACTCCGTCCACACCAGTTTCCTCGAGCATTCGTTTGGCATCCTGTGGTGTCTGGACGTCCCCATTCCCAATTAACGGAATGTTAAGATTTTGCTTTACTTCACGGATGATATCCCAGTTTGCTTTTCCTTCATACATTTGAACACGCGTTCGACCATGAAGCGACACAGCCTTTCCTCCTGCGCGTTCGACTGCTTGGGCATTTTTAACAGCAAAAATATGCTGCTCATCCCAGCCCATCCGCATTTTCACGGTAACAGGCTTTTCCACTTCCGCAACTACCGCAGAAACCATCTCGTAGATTTTATTTGGATCAAGAAGCCATTTCGCTCCCGCATCACATTTAGTGATTTTTGGAACAGGGCAGCCCATATTAATATCGATAATATCAGCATTGGTATTCTTATCAACAAATTTGGCTGCTTCGACAAGCGTTTCCCTTTTGCCGCCAAAAATTTGCAAACTAAGCGGTTTTTCACGCTCATCGATGTAGAGCATATTCATTGTTTTTTCGTTTTTATAAACGATACCTTTATCGCTTACCATCTCTGCACAAACTAAACCAGCACCGAACTCTTTCACCGTTAGACGGAATGCAGAGTTACATACCCCAGCCATTGGAGCTAAAACCACTGGATTCTTCATTTCAATTTCGCCAATCTTCAACATGAAACTACCTCCTATTCTTTGATGAACTTATTCCTTAGGAGTTAAATCATCTATACTTATTTTTAATGAATGCGCAATTCTCTCAAGAAGGTCAACTGCAGGCAGGCGATTTCCTCTTTCAATCTCTCCTAAGATCGATACAGATACACCTAGTTCCTTCGAAAAGCCTTCTTGTGTAAAGCCCTTTAGCTTCCGATAGGCACGAATCCGTCTTCCCCATTTTTCCGCTTCCATATTCGGACTCCTTCTTTATCAGGTAATTCTTCTAACGATGATTCAAGCAATTTATTTATCTTTAAAAATTGACTGTCGTGAATGATCTCTAAAAGTGGAATAATTACAAAAGCCCGTTCTAACATCCTCGGATGTGGAACTATGAGCCTCTCGCTTTCAATATTTTCTTGGTTAAAGGTAAGAATGTCAAGGTCTATTGTTCGCGGACCCCACTTTATTTCCCTTTTTCTCCCAAGTTCCAATTCGATTTTTAAGCATAACTCTAGCAACTCCATTGGACTTAATGCCGTCTGAATCTCAATTATCATATTCAAAAATAAGTCTTGGTCTTCATAGCCAACCGGATCTGTTTCGTAAATAGAGGAGTAATTTACCAAGTGAAGATCAGAATAGCTTGTTAATTTTTTGATTGCACTCGTTAAATTATCATATCGGTTTCCTAGATTCGATCCAAGGGCAATAAATGCTGTGTTTTCCACTTTTATCTTCTCCTTGTAATTTCTACTGCAACAGACCTGTAATGGCCCGAAATCGGCGGATTTGGCTTAATCACGGTTACTGTAACCTCGGATACAAGTGGAAACCCCATCAGAACGTTTGAAGCAATGCTTTCTGCAACAGCTTCGACTAACTTATACGGCTGCCCCTCGATTATTTCCTTACATACTTGGTATAACTCAGCATAATTTACTGAGTGCTCCAGTTCATCTGTTTCGCCTGCTTTTTTTAAATCAAGGGAAACGGATAAATCAACCTCAAATCGCTGTCCCAGCCGAGTCTCTTCCGGGAAAACACCATGGTAGCCGTAAAACTCCATTCGATTGACATAAATTTTATCCAATCAGTTCACCCTTTCCCATTAGGGCATCCATCATTTTTGCCATCCTGCTCATTTCCTTGACATCGTGAACACGTATTATGTGGCAGCCCTTTTGGATTCCATAACAAATCGTTGCTCCTGTACCTTCCATTCTTTCGTGAACTGGAAGATCTAACGCCTGTCCAATCATTGTTTTTCTGGATGTCCCTAATAATACTGGATAGCCCAGTTTAACAAATGTATCTAAATTCTGCATTGTTAGCAGATTTTCTTGGTAATCTCTCGCAAAACCGATACCAGGGTCGAGAATAATATTTTCATCCGTTACACCTGCATTTTTGACAATCGTTATACTTTCATAAAGATCATTAATGACATCTCTCATGAAAACCTTATAGTTTCGGTCATGACGATTATGCATAAGCACGATTGGAACACCGTAGTCTGCAGCAACTTGACCCATTTTTTCATCGGCTTTTGCCCCCCATACATCATTGATTATATGGGCGCCTGCTTCAATCGCCTGCTTTGCCACTTCTGCCTTATACGTATCAATCGAGATTGGTACATCGACATGCTTAGCGATAGCCTCAATTACCGGGATTACCCGTTTGAGTTCTTCCTCGAGGGGAACCGCTGCAAAGCCAGGCCGTGTCGATTCACCGCCGATATCAATGATATCAGCCCCATTTGCGACCATTTCTTTTGCTCGTTCCACAGCCATTTCAACATGATTAAATTTGCCGCCATCTGAAAAGGAATCTGGAGTTGCATTTAAAATGCCCATAATAATGGTTTTTTTACTACTATCCAAGGTATATGGTCCACATTTGATTTGTTCTTGAGTTGCTCTCATACCTAATCCTCCTATACAGGCTTTTTTCACTCTTTTTATCATACATGAAATCTTAATTAGTTTACAAAAAAAAGAAGCATCGGTAAGCCGACGCCTCTCTTTAATTGTCTAATTTCAACGCCCAGCGGCGTTTCCACTTTACTATTTATTCAGCATCATACTGGTAAAGCACTGTACTTAAATAACGTTCACCGTTATCAGGAATAATTGCTAGAACCTTTTTACCTTTTCCAAGTTTCTTCGCAACTTCTAATGCAGCATGGATTGCTGCTCCTGAAGAAATACCACCAAGAATTCCTTCTTCTTTAGCTGCACGTCTTGCTGCAGCAAAAGCATCTTCCGTTCCAACTTGAATCACTTCATCATAAATATCAGTATTTAAGGTTTCTGGAATAAATCCTGCTCCAAGACCTTGGAGCTTATGCGGGCCAGGTGATCCGCCAGAAAGAACAGGTGAATCTGTTGGTTCAATAGCAACAATTTTTATTTCAGGGAATTTTTCACGAAGAACACTTCCTGCTCCAGAGATCGTTCCTCCAGTTCCGATTCCTGAAACAAATGCATCTAATTGATCCATTTGTTCAACGATTTCTTTACCTGTTGTTCTTCTATGAACTTCAGGATTCGCTTGGTTCTTAAATTGCTGCGGTAAGAAATAACCATGTTCCTGTACTAATTCTTCTGCCTTAGCAATAGCACCCTTCATACCAGCTGGACCAGGTGTTAACACAAGTTCCGCACCGTAAGCACGAAGTAGATTCCTTCTTTCCAAACTCATCGTTTCAGGCATAACAAAAACGGCCTTGTAACCTTTTGCTGCAGCAATCATAGCTAGTCCAATTCCAGTATTTCCACTTGTAGGCTCAATAATGGTATCAACACCAGGTTTAATTAAACCTTGTTCTTCTGCTGCTTCAATCATAGCTAAAGCGATACGATCCTTTACACTGCTTCCAGGATTAAAATATTCAAGTTTTAAATAAACCTCTGCACTATTTTCATCTACTAATCTGTTTAATTTAACGATAGGCGTTTGACCGACTAAATCGGCAACTGAATTTGCAACACGAACCATTTAGAGCACCCCTATTCCGAGTAATTTGATTGGATTTATATAATTTAATTTACCAGTTTTATACTTAGTTTGTCAATCGTTTTGTTTGGCTATTTTTACAATATTTCAAATTTTAGAAAGAAAAAACACAGTAATAACATCTGTGTTTTTAGTTTCCTTCTTTACCGTAAAACCAATCCACCTGAGCATCATCCCAAAAAGTAGAAGCAGCAGCTGGGGATTTCATTTGTTCTAGAGCAATTTGGCGCCGAATTTGCTCTTTTACATCTTCAAAGGAATATTTCTTTCCATTTATTTTTCCTTCTAGCTTAATGATCGCATAACCTTGGTCTACCTTGATTGGCATACTGTAGGCGCCTTTCTTTAATTCCTTAGCTATTTGGATATATTGGACCGGGTAGCGTTCATCTTCCTCACTAAGGTATCCTATATCTCCGCCTTCATTAGCAGAAAATTCCTCAATCGAACGTTCCATAGCTAATGTCGAAAAGTCCGAACCTTGTGCTAATTCCTGTATGGCCTGGTCTGCTTCTTCCTCTGTACTCACAACAATATGTGATAAATGAAAGGCAGGCGGCACATGAAAAAGCTCTTTATTTTTTTTATAATAGTTACTTAATTCATCGTTTGAGACCTCGACATCTTTTGTTAAAAGTTCCTCTAAAAGGAGGTTGCTTCGGATTTGTTCCTTCCACTTCTCTTCATTTTTTACGCTCTGTTTACTCAAAGAATTATAGGTGGCTTGCAGCATTCTATATTCACGTTCAACATCTTGATTGGTTATTTTAATTTTATATTTCGCTGCCATTTCCTCTATGACCTTTTGATCGACCATTTCTTTTAAAACATCTTTTCCATATCTAGCTTCTAGTTCATTCAGCCATTCTTGTCTTAGGATTGTTTTTTTTCCGACGGTTGCAACTGCCTCTTCATTCATTACTGCTCCACCTGCCAGATTTGCCTTTGATAAAAAAAAGGCGATTGTTAGGCAATTAACCATGATCAGGGCCGCAATAACCATCCAAAGTTGCTTCCTCCCCAACGTCTCTCCCCCAATCAGAAAAGCGTAAGCACCTTACTTTGCATCCTTTTTCAGTTCTTCTAATTCATCGCTCGAAAAGAGGTACTTTTCATTGCAAAAGTGACAATGAGCCTCAGCCTGTCCATCTTCTTCAATCATGGCATGGATCTCTGCTGCCCCTAAGCTAACAATCGCATTAGCAAAGCGTTCTTTAGAGCAATTACATTCAAAGCCCACTGGCATCGTTTCTAGGACCTTTACATGCTCTTTTCCAAAAAGCTCTTCGAGGATTTGTTCTGGTGTTAAACCTCGTTCAATTAATTTGGAAATGGGCTCAATGGTTTTTAATCTTTCTTCCAGATTTGAAATGATGCGTTCCGGTGTCCCAGGCATTAATTGAAAAATAAACCCGCCTGCTGCCAAAATGCTATCATCGGGATTTACTAAAACACCGACACCCACCGAAGAAGGAGTTTGCTCAGAGGTCGCAAAGTAATACGTAAAGTCTTCTCCTAATTCACCTGATACTAACGGAACCTGTCCAGAGAAAAAGTCACGCAGACCCACATCCTTGACAACCGCAAGTGTCCCTTCAGTACCGACCGCGCGGCGGACATCAAGCTTGCCATTTTCAGTTGATTCAAAATCAACTTCTGGGTTGGTTACATACCCGCGGACTTCCCCTTTAGCATTGCTATCAACAACAATTGGGCCAATCGGGCCGCCACCGTTGATTTTAATTGTTAATTTATCCTCACCCTTTAGCATAGCCCCCATCATTACCCCTGCGGTCATCGTGCGGCCGAGTGCAGCTGATGCCGTCCGCCAGGTTTGATGGCGCCTTTGCGCCTCACTTACCGTTTCTGTTGTACGAACGGCATAGGCTCGAATATTGCCATCATAGGCAAGTGCTTTTACTAGATAATCCTTCATTTATAAACCCCCTTCTAGCTGTTATTCTTTAGGATATCCACGTTTCTCTTATAGATAAGCTGTAAACCTTTTAAAGTTAAAAATGGATCAACAATATCAATAATGGTTGATTCTTGGGCAATTAAATTAGCTAGTCCGCCTGTCGCAATCACCGTTGGCTTCTTCTCGCTTTGCTCCATCATCCTCTTTACGATGCCCTCTACCTGTCCTACATACCCGTAGACAATACCAGCCTGCATCGCCGCCACGGTATTTTTGCCGATTACCCCTTCAGGGCGGGCTATTTCAATTCTCGGCAATTTTGACGCTCTCGAATAAAGGGCCTCTGTTGAAATACCCACTCCCGGGGCAATCGCACCACCCATATATTGGCGTTCCTCATTCACATAACAATAAGTTGTTGCGGTTCCAAAATCGACAATAATCAAGGGACTGCCATATTCGTGGATAGCGGCAACAGCATTAACAATTCTGTCCGCCCCAACTTCTCTTGGATTTTCATATTTAATATTTAAACCCGTTTTAATCCCTGGTCCAACAACGAACGGCTTCACATGAAAATACTTTTGACACATTCTTTCCAGCGCAAACATAATTGGTGGAACGACAGAGGAAATAATAATGCCATCAATATCTGAAAAAGAGAGGCCAACATGATCAAACAATGCTTTAATGTTCATTCCAAACTCATCTTCCGTACGATTTCTATTTGTTTCTACACGCCAATGATATTTAAGTTCCTCACGATCATAAACACCCAGAACAATATTGGTATTCCCTACATCAAATACGAAAATCACATCTATCACTCACTTTTCAGATTATTCTCTTCTATACTGAAAACATAATAACATAAATATGTTTTTTGATAAAAAAAAAGAGCGCTTCAATGAAGCACTCTTTCGACTATTTATTTATTATCTGTTTCATTAGGAGGGTTAAGCGGCTCAACCTCATCCTTTTTCGTATTGATATTAACCTTCACGTCTTCTACTTTTTTCGGACCGATTTTAACGGCCTCTAAAGCGACATTAGGCGCTGGCATATGACCATGGTCAACTAAATATTTAATTTGTTCAGCAACAAGGGTTTCAACTTCAAGAAGTGTCTTTGCAATGAGATCAAGCTTGTCACGATTTTCAGTGAGAATGACTTTAGCTCGAGCGTAACATTCCTTGATAATTCTTTGCACTTCCAAGTCAATTTCATAAGCAATCGCATCGGAATAATTTTGCTCATTATGAATGTCACGGCCTAAGAATACCTGACCGCCTGAACCTTGACCAAACTGAAGCGGCCCAAGCTTATCACTCATACCATATTCAGTTACCATCTTACGAGCAATTCCCGTAGCGCGTTGGAAATCGTTGTGGGCTCCAGTACTTACTTCACCAAAGACAATCTCTTCCGCCACACGCCCTCCGAGTAAACCAACAATTTTATCAAGCAACTCAGGCTTCGTCATAAAGTAACGGTCTTCTCTAGGCAGCATGACAGCATATCCGCCGGCCTGACCACGAGGTACGATAGTAACTTTGTGGACCATGTCGGCTTCATCTAGCACCAAACCAATCACCGTATGGCCGCCCTCATGGAATGCAACGATATTACGTTCCTTTTGGGAAATAACCCTGCTCTTTTTAGCAGGCCCAGCAATTACCCGGTCGGTCGCTTCATCAATATCTTCCATATCGATTTTCTTCTTACTGCTTCGGGCTGCAACTAATGCCGCCTCATTCAATAAGTTCTCTAAGTCAGCACCTGAAAAGCCTGGTGTACGCATCGCAATATTCTTTAAGTTTACAGATTCATCTAACGGTTTATTACGTGCATGTACTTTAAGTACTGCTTCACGTCCGATCACATCCGGACGGTCCACGGTAATTTGTCGGTCGAAACGACCAGGACGTAAAAGGGCAGGATCCAAAATATCGGCACGGTTTGTAGCAGCAATAATGATAATTCCTTCATTTGCCCCAAAACCATCCATCTCAACAAGCAATTGGTTCAAGGTTTGCTCACGTTCATCATGTCCGCCGCCTAGTCCAGCGCCACGTTGACGTCCAACTGCATCAATTTCATCAATAAAAATAATACAAGGTGCATTTTTCTTGGCATTTTCAAATAGATCACGAACACGGGAAGCTCCGACCCCGACAAACATTTCAACGAAATCTGAACCGCTTATCGAGAAAAATGGAACGCCAGCTTCTCCTGCAGTGGCTCTAGCAAGCAATGTTTTACCAGTACCCGGAGGGCCTACTAGAAGCACTCCTTTTGGAATACGGGCACCCAGTTCGGCATATTTCCGCGGATCCTTTAAGAATTCTACCACTTCAACTAATTCTGCTTTTTCTTCATCCGCACCAGCTACATCTCTAAAACGAACCTTTTTCTTATCATCATTATAAAGCTTCGCCTTAGATTTACCAAAGTTCATCACACGGCTGCCGCCGCCTTGGGCTTGGTTTAGTAAGAAGAAAAATAAAATAAAGATAATCACAAACGGAATAATCGATGTAAAGAAAGTCACCCATCCGCTTGTTTCCTTGGCAGGCATTACTTCCACTTTAGAATCCGCTTTATCAATTCGGTCAAGAATCTTTTCGCTGTTTGGAATATAGGTTATGAATTTTTTACTTTTCGCTTCTAACTCACCACGAACTTCATAAACGCCTCGTTCAGGCTGCATTGAAAATGATTTCACTTCGCCATTTTCTAATTGCGTTACAAACTTATCATATGAAATATGATCTGTTTGTTCATTGCTTCCATTAAAGAAACTCACCACACCAATAATGACTAAAAATATCAATAAATAAAAGATGGTATTACGGAAAATCCGATTCATCTCTTACCTCCTCCCACGATAGGCAAACTATACTAAATGGTATCATAGAAAATATTACTAATTCAAGGAATTACTCTCATGCTTAAAGCTTTATATATTGCTTTAGGAATGAGCTAATAAGTATCTTAAAGATTATTGCTGTATACTTCAGGTTTTAAGACACCGATATATGGAAGGTTTCGATATTTTTCAATATAATCCAAGCCATATCCAACAACAAATTCATCTGGCACAATAAAACAAACATAATCAGCTTTAATTGCACTTTTTCTACCAGTTGGTTTATCAAGCAATGTTACAATCTTGATCGATTTTGCTTTCCGATATTTAAATAGGTCAACCAAATAACTAAGTGTGAGACCGCTATCGATTATATCCTCGATAATTAGAATGTCTCTGCCTTCTACAGATGTATCTAGGTCCTTGAGGATTTTTACTTCTCCGGAAGAAACAAGCCCAGTTCCGTAGCTGGAAACATCCATAAAGTCCATTTCAAGGTAGCAATCCATCCGTTTTAATAAATCAGCCATAAACGGCATTGCACCTTTTAGAACACCTATGGCAAGCGGGAATCGATCGTGATACTCTTCCGTTAACTGTCCAGCTAACTCCCGGATTTTAATTTGAATCTCTTCTTCTGTTACTAAGACCTTTTCAATATCCTGTTTCATTCTAAATGTGCCCCCTAGAAGATCGTTACTTTTGATATTTGAATAGTATATATTGTTTAGCTGAGTAATCTATGCCTTCAAGAGAAGATTTTTTTAAACCTGGAAGCCAGATAATAGAACCTTCTTTGTCGGTGAGTACAGGCCACATATTTCGATCATGAACTGGTACTTTCTGATCAATAAATATGGCTTTTAACTTTTTCGATCCTTGCATTCCCTTAATTGTCATCCGATCACCCATTTTCCTTGAACGAATGATAATCGGCCACTGAATACTGCTTGTATGAAACACGGCAGTGTATGGACTTGCCGTTGGAATGCCCCCCTCCATATATTTGCTGCTAATTTCCCCGCCATTTGGCAATAAAATCGTTCCAGGCTCTGTCATTTCAAAATGATATGACTCAACCTCGGTTGGTTGAAATTGGAAGGAAAGGGAATGATAGGAACGGGAAACTTTTAAACCATTGGGCAAATCAAGTTGACCTGATGGGTGAGGATGATTAATTATGAAAAATACTTGATCGATATGTACGGCAGATAATGAAGCTGGTATTTCTTTGTAAAGATAGTTTAATATTAGTTGAATCCCTCGCCTTTGTAAAGGTATAGGCACTTCAAGAAAGCGTTTAATGTCAATGGTAATTTCACTTTCTTCCTTTTTTGTCATAACTGTATTCATTCGTTGGACAGTTAACTCCAGAAGAAAGGTTTCATCACTTTTTAATTCCTCGCTAAACCGTTGGAAATGTTCATGCACATGTGGATTTTCCCTTTTTAAAAAAGGGACAACTTCTTTTCGAAAGCGATTTCTACTATAGATCCCTTTCTCGTTACTCGGATCTATTCGCGGGCTTAGGTTATGATTTAGGCAATATTCCTGAATATCAGCCCTTTCCAATCCTAAAAATGGACGAAAAATGGTTCCCTGTTCAAATGGCCTCGAAAAAGGAATACCCGCTCGAGCCAGTCCCGCACTGCCTCTTGTTAATCTCATTAGGATGGTTTCGATTTGATCATCACCATGATGTGCAAGGGCTAAAAATCGATACTGATACTTTTCCATAATCTTCGAAAAAAACTCATACCTTACATCTCTTGCGGCGATTTGCGAACTTTTTCCTGTGCTTTCCATAATTTCTGGGACATTGACGCGAGTCATCTCAAACGGAAGATTATTCTGTTCACAAAATGCTTTGACGAACAGCGCATCCTCATAGGACTCCTGACCACGAAACATATGGTCTACATGGGCTACAACTAGGGAAAGGTTTTGTTTCTCTTTTTCCGCGAGCAAAAAGTAAAGCAGCGCTAGCGAATCCGGGCCTCCCGAAACACCAATGACAATCTTTTTGGATTCTAATCTGAATCCCTGGTGACTAAGAAAGGCCTTGACCTTAGATTCCAACATATGATTGCACTCTTTCTTAAAACAAAGTTTAAAGCATTAAAACGTTTAGAATAACATTAGTCTACCACTTTTACGAATAAACTATCAAAGCATTGGCATTACAAAATCCTTAGAAATTTTTCCTATTTATCCTCTTAAAGAACTACGTATTAAATAACCTTTCTTCTTATACGAATGACCTTGAGAATAGTTTCAACAATTACAGCAGTTTATTAAATGTGTACCATCCATATAAAAGACCTAACACGATCGCTATTAACCAAAATTCCATCCAGCCACTCTTTTTTTTCTTTTTCCGATAATGCTGCCTTGTTACAGGCTGGTTCCCTTTTGAATCTGGCCGGGGCGGCTGTTTTTGGGAAGGTTTGGTCGGACCAATGGGCTTTAATAGCGGATCGGGCATTTTTTTATCGACCATAAGATCTAATAAGTCTGCTCTCATTTGTTTAGCGCTGCTATAATGGCCTTGAAGTGCTTTTAGGATGACCTTTTCCCACGCTAGCAGTTCCGGCTTCTGTCGGATCGCATCTCTTAATTGCGATATTCCTCCACTGGTTTTCGTTAATCTTTTGGGATAGGCGGTATTAATCATAATCATTGCGACTGCAAACAGGTCATAGGAAGGCTCAGCTTTCCTAGACCCCAGTCCCCAATAACCGCGGTCATAGAACTCCGTGAATTCCTTAATCGCTCTTCCTTGAATGGTCGTGCCGCCAACATCAATGCATCTTATTTTTGGAGGAGGACCTGTGACGATTAAGTTTTCTGGCTTTAGGTCCCCGAATACCCAGCCATTTTCATGAAGCTTGTCTAAATCATTTAAAAGCTGCAAAAATAAAACACTTGTCCAGGATTTCCCCTTTTGTTGTAAAAAAGTTAAAAAGTCTGGTCCTTGGATATATTCCATCACATAAAAGGAAATGCGTCCGTTATTACTCTGCCAATCATCTACATCAAGCAAAGAAGGTCCAAGGGTTGGGGGTCCCTGGACCTTTGCTAAGGATTTTAAAACATTTACCTCAGAAGTGATTGACATACCATTATCACTCATTTTTAAAGCGACTTGAGTGCTATTATGCTCAGCAAGGTAGACCACCCCGTTTGCTCCAAATCCAAGTTCCTTAATAATTTTATACTTTTTTAAATGCCATTTCCCTGAAATGATTGTCCCTTGGCTTACCTTACATTGACTCTTCAAAGTATGATTCATCATCACGTGAAAGCAGGCTCCTTAGGGATTGTTTTTCTTCGAAAGAGGATAGCGCTGTCCGTAACGCTGGTCCTGTCGGTGTTATTCCTCCAGTGGACAACTGGGAGAATACACTTGTCAGAGTTTGCAGTTTAGGTGTCCAATCCAGCAATTTTTCGACATCTTTCTTTTTCCCGGGAAATACATAAACCGAAAATTGATTATCTCCTGTTCGAGCGTTCAAGCTTAGTGAGAGGTCGAGCAGGGCTTCTTTAACTGTCGGAAGTTTGTGTTTCATACTTGCGCTTGTATCGACAAGAATCAACACTTCTAATTCGACAGTTTCTCCTAATTCATCGACAACCTCCATCACTTCTCCGCGTTTTTCAGGCGGGAGGTCTTCCATTGTTTGTGAACGTCCCAAAATTTGTTGCAATTCACGGTTAACCACACCCTGAATCGTTTGGTTCATCGCCTTACGGGTTACCATTTGCACTGTTTGTGAGAGCTGCTGGGCATAGACAATCTGACTGACTCCCCCGCCTGACATCGCGATCCCATCAATTTCAGTCATTCCTTTTTCATCAATGGTATCCTGCTCCATCACACCGATGACATTAACAGTGATTCCTTGTTCTTTCGCTAGTGCAGCCATGGCAATTGGATCGTCCCCTTGATTGGAACATCCATCGGTAATTAGTAATATTTGGCGGATTTTCCCTGTATACATAACCTTCTCCCTTCACAACATGTATTGGTACCATTTTCGACGGGATCTAAATGATTTATACATATTTTAATGAGAGACGGTATAAAATGCTCTATTAGGCCTGCCGTTTCAATTTGGGAACAGGAATGGATGCCCATTTTGGCGTATTATGTTTTATTTTCGCTACAGTCACGGTCATATCATCATGGATGATTTCAGATCTCGATCGAATGACTTCCTCGAGAATTAGATCAGCTACCTCCTGCGGATTATCTGTCTCTAATCCTTGTAATTTTCTTTTCATCCATAAATCATAATTTTCTACATGCAAGGGACCTTCAAACACCCCATCGCTCATCATAATTAGTAAATCGCCAGCTTTTAGTTGTTCACTGACCACATCCACTTCAAATTCTTGAATCATTCCTATTGGCAGATTGCTTGCCTGAATTTTAATAATCTTACTCCCTCTTTTAATAAAGCTTGGTGTGGATCCAATCTTAAGGAACTTGGCTGAAGCATTTTGCAGATCAATCATTGCTAAATCTAATGTAGAAAAAATTTCATCCTGCGTCCGGAGCGATAGTATAGAATTAACAGATTTAATTGCTACTTTTTCCTCGATTCCTGATTGGAGGATTTTTTGTAATAGAAGCAGTGTTTCTTTACTCTCGTAATGGGCTCTCTCCCCATTTCCCATTCCATCACTAATAGCTATCGCATATTTACCTAATCCAAGTTCAATCGTCGAATAGCTGTCTCCCGATACAAGACCCCCATCCTTGGCAGCATGGGCGATTCCTGTTTCTACCGTAAACGCCTTTGATGATCTGAATGTCACGCGGCAAAAGTCATTCGGAATGGTTGCACATTCTTCCTTATTAACGACAATGGTTTCACCGAGAATATCGGATAACATCGGCGCAATTAATTTGTCACACTCTCCATGGCCATCGCAAAATGGCAAAGACATCTCAATATCGACATTTCCTTGCTCGAGGCTATAGATTTCGACTTGTTCTATATGAATTCCGAACGATTGCATGGCCTCCATAATTTGTTCTTCCTGCTTGTGGTGGTTTTCTCTTTCCCGTTGGATCTCTTTCGCAAAATTATCCATCACTTCGGACACACCTAACAATTGATCCGCAACAAGTCTGCGGCTTTCCTGAACCTGCTTTTTCAACTTTTGATTGGCTTGAAAAAACGTTAATTCTTGCCCAATCGATTCATACACTCTTTTTGATCGTGTACAAATCTTTTCCCATTCTCGCGATAGTTTAGTAGAAATATTCCCGTCGTTTTGATCCATTTCATGAATAATTTCTTCCATATAGGCATAGGTTGTATTAAAATTGTTCGCCCAGCATTGATCCTTCTTAAAGCATGTTTGGCAGGTTTTTTCGGTTACGTTACTCATAAAGTAATCCATTTCACGTTCATTTTGCTCTTCTTTTGGTTGGATCTCCATTTGTGAAAAGCTTTTGGACAAGGCATGGAAGACATTAGAGAATTGTGAAACCCGCTGTGCCGTAACATCGCGCATCTTACGCATATATTTTTGCTGCTCTGCTGTGTACTCCGGTGTACCAGGGATATACTTTGCTAATCGAGAAGTTAATACCTGAGGTGTTAAGAGGAATAAGAAGATGGCCGCAGCTGACTCCAATACAGTAAGCAGGATGGATCCTCCGCCTTCCCCATACATGCCAATTAGGAGCGTAGCGATAAATAATCCAATTGAAACACCTATTTTTTTTCCTTCCTTCATCAAGCCCCCCAAGACACCTGAAAAAGCAAGTAAACTCATATGGTAAAAACTAGATACGCTAGCAAGACTAAAAATTAACCCAGTGACGACCCCCACTGTCGAACCGACTGTTGCACCAGCTATAAAAGAAAACACTAATACTAGGTATCTCGACATAATATGCTCAACCGATAGGTCATAAACCTTCCAGCCAATTGTCCCCGTCATAATCGAAGCGAGCATAATGATTAGACAAACGATTTCTTCCGTTTTTAACAATTGTCTCCTTTTATTAAAGGTTAGCAATGGGATACTTTGTAAAAAAATTAACGTCAAAATAAAAGCAAGACTTGTTTGAACTCCGACCATCATTAAATCATATAGTGTCAATTGCTGTGAAAGTATAAACGCCTCAGCCAGTTTCCCCAGCCCAAGCACAATACCGACAATAAAAGGTGTCGATTTCATTTCATTCCTTAACCATTTCTTACATATTTGGAAAACTACCATGTAGCTGAGCGTAACTACGAAGGTAAAAGCTGCATTTGTTAGCGAAATGGTCACTGCACCGATAATCAATCCGATCAAGGCAAGCGGTGCCCGATCTCGTTTAATTAAATAAACAGAGGCAAAAAAGGGAAGGCAAAACGGAGTCAACTTTGCCAAAATCAAGGCCCGTCCCAGCAAAAAACCCACCATTAATAACAGGTACCCCTTTTTTATGAAAAAGGACTCTAGCATTAGTTGAACTTTTTTCATTCCACTCTGCAAAGCCCATTTCGATGAATGAAGATTAACTTCTCTGACTGGTTCTATGAAACTAGCATTTGTCTTTTCCATAAATCACACTCCCTATTCTTTCATCGTTAAGATAATTATAAAATTAATAGTCAGAAAAGTTTGTCAAATTAGTGAACAAGCAAAAAGAATCGTTCGACTGTTTTCACTATTATCATTCAAATAATAGTAATTAGTGTCGTTGGGTGTCATCATTGGGTGTCAGGCACCATGTGAAGAATTCACATGGTGCCTGACACTTTTTTATTGGAAAACAAAAAAAGACAGGCCATTTAGTCCTGTCTTAGATTTATAGATATTGAGTAAGGCCACTCTTATTCTGATAAAAGTTAACAGCAAGTTTACCCCCGCTTAGCTCCTCTTCCTCCACGCTTGGACTCCGTGTGCCGTTTTAAGGAAGATAAACGATCCTCACTATCTTTTAAAAATTTTGCCATTTTGGTTTCAAAATTTTCCGGCTTAGCAGTATTGCGATCGTTGTTTCTACCCTGACGAGGACGTTGTGATTGTGAGTTTGAATGGGATCTTTGCTGCGTCTCTGGTCGATCCTTCGCTTTCTTAATCGACAGCCCAATTTTCCCATCCTTCTCAACATTGAGGACTTTTACCTCAACTTGGTCGCCAACCTTTAAATGATCATTAATATCTTTCACATAGTTGTCCGCAACCTCGCTGATGTGTACGAGTCCTGTTGAGCCACCCGGCAGCTCCACAAACGCTCCAAAATTAGTAATTCCTGTTACCTTCCCCTGTAACTTGCTGCCTACTTCAATTGACATAAAAAGAATGTTCCTCCTTAAAAGTATAAAAAATCAATCTTACTCTATATTATACAAAAAGAAAAAAATCAGTGTCAATATGGCTACAAATTGGTTCATTTCCCCTTTTTTTCATCAGGGATCGTAAAAATAATTTCATTTTTCTCAGAGAAGAAATATTCTTTTCTAGCTAACTTTGCAATATAATCATCATCATTTAATTTAATAATATTTTCATTGAGAATATCCTGTTGATTCTTTAAGTCTGTTAATTGGTGATTAAGTTCCTTCTTTTGAGCAATCTTTGCCTTGAGTTTAGCAGTTTGGGAAATGGTGCTGGAAATCATTAAATAAGAGAGAATACTGGCCAAAACCAAAAACATCGACAGCCGCCTTGCTAATAATTTCTTTTTCCTAGCTGAGGCAATTCCTGCATACTCCTGCTGTTTAACATACGTTGTCTGGATCTTTGACACACTTTTCTTTTGTTCTTCTCCCATTTCCCTCACCGCCTTACTCTTTTGGTTTTTTCCATCTATTTATCATCTTACTAATATAATTCCTGATTTTGTGAAAATTTCCTGCCGTTTTATTATATAACTTCTCGACGGATTTTTTAATACCTTTCGGCAAAAGTTTCCAAAAAATTAACATAATTTTTCGGAACGGTACAAAAATAATCTTTAGGATAAATAGTAAAACTTTACCCATAAATCTAACAAGGGTTAAAAGCCCCCTGCCAATTGAAATGATAATGATAATAATTAGCTGAATAAGACCCAAGATTGGTTTATAAATCAGGAGATGGAAAGCTTTTTTTATAAAGCGGATGACAGCTATCGTTGTTTTAATCGATACCTCAAGCAAGTGAAGGTAAATTCCTTTAAATAAACTCTGGTAGGCGGCAAATCCACAAACAAGCGCGAGGAAGATATAAAATCTTAATTCCCCATTATTCACTAAAAATAACGTGTAAAATATGATCACCGCTTGGATCATCCAAAATAATAAATCATTAAAGAATACAATCCACTGCTTTCTTTTCGGCCGATTTAAAAACCGCTGATAGGTATCGAACATGGCGCCGAATAACGACCCCATTCCAATCATTGAAAGCAACGTAATAAATTGAGTCGAGAGGGTCATCGGAATAACTTACTAAAGAACCCTTTAGCTTTCTCCCCGTGCTGTTCGTCAAGGTAAACTAAATCAAAAATTTTCCCCTTAATCGAAACAATCCCCTTTTCTACATCGAGATTTTTCATTTGCAAATTTTGTCCTTTGATTGCTAAAAATCCCATCGATGTTTCTAATAAAAACTCTTCATTATCAAAACTCTCCACTTGCTTAACACCTGTAATCTCAAGAAGTTTTCTGCCTCTCATGATGACGTCATGGTCTGGAACACTGCTCTTTGTTGGATTATTATCATAGTACTGGCTCATTAACATCCCTCACAATCATTTGTACAACCTTTTTGATACAATTTATGTGAAGGATTTGAAAATTAGAACTCGGTTACTACATTGGGAATTCTGTGGAGCCAATTCTTTCTTCATTGATAATCGTATACATCTCTGCTGCTTCCTCTTTGCGGGTGGTATCCTGGATCCGGTCAATCCTTGCGGTAACTTTTCTTTGCCCCAGTCGGATTGTTAATTCATCCCCGACTTTAACCGTTGAAGAAGCCTTGGCCTCTTTCCCATTAATTTCGATTCTCCCTTGATCAGACACCTCTTTTGCTAAAGTCCTTCTTTTGATTAATCGCGATACTTTCAAAAATTTATCTAGACGCATGCGTAAACTCCCCTTTTTCTAAAGTCCTAATAATTTTGCTTCGTCCCAGTATAGGTCGAGTTGTTCCAGTGTATGTTCTTCAAAAGTCCTGCCACTGTCCTTTACTTTTTCCTCGACAAATTGAAAACGGCGTGTAAACTTTTCATTCGTTTCGAACAATGCTTCTTCTGGATGGATCTTTAAGAACCTGGCAACATTGACAAACGCAAATAGTAAATCGCCAAATTCCCCCTTAGCCCGTGCCATGCCCTCGTCTGTTCCGTCTAATTCATTCACAAATTCTTCGAGTTCTTCTTTCACTTTCTCTAACGCAGGTGTGATTTCCTGCCAATCAAAGCCAACCTTTGCCGCTTTCTTTTGCAATTCATACGCTCTTAATAAATTCGGCAGGGCCATTGACACTCCTTCAAGTAACGAAGCAGGTACTTCACCCTTTTCTAACTTCTTAATTTCTTGCCAGTTTCTTACTACTTCCTCGGCATTATCCGCCTGACCATTTCCAAACACATGGGGATGGCGGCGAATCATTTTCGCTGATAAACCTTCAATAATGTCATCAATCGAAAAATAACCATCATCTTCACCGATTTGGGCATGGAGCATGACCTGAAGCAGTACATCGCCCAGTTCTTCGATTAAATGGTCAATATCTTCATGGTTAATTGCGTCAATTACTTCGTAGGTTTCTTCTATTAAATATTTTTTTAAGGATTCATGGGTTTGCTCTCTATCCCACGGGCAGCCAGTTGGACTCCTAAGTTCAGCAATAATTTCCCTTAATTTTGAAAAATTCTTCAATAGGATTTGTTCCTCTTTCACTGGCGGAATATAAACGGACGTCAGATTGTTAATCGATACATTTCGGTCCAATTCAAACAATGGAACTTTTTCGATTATTTCTTGACTGCTCCCTGCCGCTGTAACGATATAAACCTGATAATCATCTGGTAATTTTTCCATTAAGGTTAATTTAACGTTAGAGGAAACAAATTGGTCATATACTTGGCTCACAATCATATGTTGGTCAATTTGCAGTTGTGCTACGTTGAGTAATGTCCCATCAAGTAACTGAAACCCTTCAATCGGGTCAATCTTTAACGAGGTAAATAAGGCATCAATAAAACTTTGTCCCCCGCCAATGCTTATTTCAATATCCCTTGTTGGACCATACGCCAAAAGAAGCTGCACAGCCCGCTCTGCTACTAGTGGATGTCCTGGGACGGCATAAACAATCGTCTCGCTTTCTGCCTTTTGCAACAGCGTCTCGACAATTTCTTCATATACTTCCTCGAATTGATCGTGTTTTTCATAGATTGAATCAAATGAAGTATACCTTAATCCTTCTTTCTCCAACTCAGAGACCACCGGATGTTCCTTCGTCCGCAAAAATAACGAGTTTGATTTAAGTAACTTCTTATATACACCAACAGGAAGTTGTTCCAAATCTCCTGCACCTAAGCCTAGAATTTCAATCCTTCTTACCATTGTTAATTCCTATCCTTTCGGGCCAATAATTTTATTAATGTACTTCCAAATGGAAATAGCGCCAATTCTTCCTCACGAAAGACTTTGCCTCTTATAATAATCAATAAAAAGAGGAAACCACCAACGATTACCGCGCTTAACGATTGAAAGACAGCTTCGATTCGACCATAATCATCCGAGCCGAACATATATAAATAAACCTTTAAAAAGAGGACCATCGATGCGGTGGCCATTATGATCGTTCTCCAAAAGTGAAGGGAGAATAGCGAGATCCGAACAACTTTTTTAAATTGAATGAATAGCAGAGCTGTGACCATTCCCAGCGAAATAAGTGATGAAATGGCAGCACCCATTGTTCCATATAAGGGTACCAAATAAACATTTAGGATATATTTTAACGGAAATATACATGCAACTGCGATGGCAGGAAATAGCAGCACACCCATGCCCTGCATAATGGCGATAATCGTTGCGGTTAGCGACGTAAACAAGATCACAAAACTCAATACCCCTAACACCGCTGAACCAGCTTCATTTTCAAACAGCATCGTGTTAGTCGGTTTAATGATCGCCCATAGACCTGAAGAGGCACCTAAACCGAAAATGATACTCACTTTAAGAGCTACTTGAATTTTGTGTTGTAAAAATTCAGGTTTGTCAGCCAACCGCTCTCTAGTGATTAAGGGAACAAGGGTTAAAGACATGGAGGTGGCAGCAATAGTTCCTAACTGGATTAATGGCTGTCCACGGTCAAATATCCCCTTAAGGCTTTTAGCCACGTCTCTATCAATCCCGCTTCCAACAAGCAGGGAGTAGAGATTCAAAGCATCGGCTAATTGGATAAATATCATGAGCATTCCGCTAATACAAATCGTGAGACCCTGATAGACAAGGGCCTTAAAGATCTTTTTTGCATCGTTTGCATATCTTTGAAACATTCCTTGCCTTGGTGCTACTACCTTCCATTCTTTACGTATCCATAGAAACATAAACAAGATAATTCCTGAGATCATACTGCCGGTAATCGAACCAAACATGGCCCCACCGCCGACAAGATAGAGGGAATAACCCTTTTCTATAAAAAGAGAGGCCAAAAAGAGAATCGTCAATACTCGTGTGGTTTGTTCCCCCACCTGTGATAGTGCCGTTGGGACCATGTCCCCAATCCCTTGGTAATAGCCTCTCAGAATCGACATCATTGGAAAAAACAAAAACACAATCGAGACTACCCTTAATAGAATCGAGAGATGGGGGTCATTCATCCAAACAGCGATTGCTTTTGCACCAAAGTAAAGAATAAGGAAACAGATAAAACCAAATAATTGCAAATAAATAAAGGATACAAAAAGAAGCAGGCGTGATTTTTCGTCATCACCTTTTTGTTTCTGCTCCGCATAGAGCTTTGAAATGACGACTGGGAAGCCTGTCGTCGAAAGGACAATGGCCATCCCATAAAACGGATATACTTGCTGATATATGTAAAAGCCAATATCTCCGACAATGTTTTGAAAAGGAATTCGATAAAAGGCACTTAAAATTTTTGTAATAAGGGCCGCAAGCATTAGAATAAAGGCTCCTCTAAACAGAGCCTTTGATTGATTCACAGACTTCATTCATTCACCTACTAAGAAAAGCGCAAGCGCCCGTTTAGCGCTGGAGCTAGATAGAAAATACAAACTCGAAGGTAATTATATCATGGGGAGTTCCCATTTAAACTAAATAAAAAAGACAGCAATGGCTGTCTTTTTAAAATTTGTTAAATAGGATTAGTTCTTTTATGACTCCATTTGTCGAGCTAAGAAACCAGCTGCTGTTTCAACAGCCTTCTGCTCCACTTCGCCAAGAGTTCCTTCTTTAGAAAAAATGATAACTGCCCCGATTGGATCACCATTTGCAATAATAGGGCCGATCGTATATGAAGTTATTGCTTCTTCATTTCCATCCACTAAGGCGATATCACCCTTTTGAGTGAACAGCAATGAATTTCGTTCTTCCATTGTTTTTTCAACTACATCACTAATATTTTTATTTAAGTACTCTTTCTTAGAACCGCCTGCCATTGCAATAACGGTATCTCTATCACAAATTAACACAGGGTTCCCGAGGCTATCGAAAAGTGCTTCCGCATATTCTTTGGCAAAATCACCCAATTCACTTATAGGTGAATACTTTTTTAAGATGACTTCTCCGTCTCGATCAACGAAAATCTCTAACGGATCCCCTTCGCGGATACGCAAAGTTCTGCGTATTTCTTTAGGAATGACAACACGACCCAAATCATCGATTCGACGAACTATTCCAGTTGCTTTCATCCAATGTTGCCTCACTTTCATCTGATGATTATTCAACTTGGCGATGACGGTTTTTCCTTTTATTGTAATCATCACCAACTTTGAACTTAGTATCTTTCATCTGGAAAGTTCTATACATAAACGTTATAATTTTTCAAATATATAACAATTATCCGAAATTGGATAAAGCAGGATTCCAGTGAATTGCTTGGACAAACCAACAAGCGAGCCACTTTCTACAAATGTTTAGAGGAATCCAGTTAATTTACTGGATTTTCATGACCCTTTTTTGCTTGGGACAGTCCCTTAACCATTTCAAAGGCAATATTCAGCCATTGTGAGGTTTTATAATCCTTGACCTTGATCACAATTTTCAGCCTAGGACCTTCCATTCCAGGGGTAACATTTCGGCCAAATTGGCTTCCAATATGAAAAATCTTACTTCCATCAATCGTGTTGGTAACCTGTTCATTCACTAAAATGGTTATTTCCTGTTTTAGCTGCTTAATTTGTTCCACCCCATTTAAAAGGGCATAAACCTTCATTTCAGCGATTTGGAATAGGCAGGAAACCTCATCCGGATATTCACCAAACCGGTCCAACATTTCCGCTTCAAGCTCTTCAATATCTGCAAGAGTTTCGGCCCCTCTAAAACGTTTGTACATCTCTATTTTTTGATGCCCATCCTTAATATATGTATCCGGAATGTAGGCATCAATTTCAAGGTCAATTTCTACTGATTTTTTTACAGCTGCTCCAGGCACGCCGATGTTAACCTTTCGCTCTTCAATCGCTTCTTTCAACATTTGCGAATAAAGATCAAAACCGACGGAGTCTATAAATCCATGCTGCTGGGCCCCTAGTAAATTTCCTGCCCCTCTTATCGATAAATCGCGCATCGCAATTTTAAATCCTGAACCTAATTCAGTAAATTCCTTGATCGCTTGAAGGCGTTTTTCAGCGACTTCTGTTAATACTTTATCTTTTCGATAGGTGAAATAGGCGTAGGCAACACGATTGGACCTTCCCACACGGCCACGGAGCTGATACAGCTGAGAGAGCCCCATGCGATCCGCATCAAAGACTATTAATGTATTAACATTCGGTATATCCACACCTGTTTCAATAATGGTCGTACTAACAAGAACATCAAATTCGCCAGCTAAAAAGCCAATCATCACCGCTTCTAATTCATTTTCTGTCATCTGACCATGGGCAAAGGCCACCCGCGCATCGGGGACAAGCATCGATATTTCCTCAGCTTTGCGTTCAATGTCTTCCACTCGGTTATATAAAAAGTAGACTTGTCCGTCGCGGGCTAGTTCCCTTTCAATCGCTTCCCGCACCAGAGATCCATTATATTCCATCACATAGGTTTGGACAGGAAAACGATTTTCAGGCGGTGTTTCAATAACCGATAAATCTCGGACTCCGAGCATCGACATGTGAAGAGTTCTAGGGATTGGCGTTGCTGTCAAAGTTAACACATCGACATTCGTTTTTAATTTCTTAATTTTTTCCTTATGGGTAACTCCAAACCGCTGCTCTTCATCAATAATCAGCAGCCCTAAATCACGATAAACAATATCTTTTGAAAGCAGGCGGTGTGTTCCTACGACAATATCAATCGTACCTGCTTTTAAACCTTTAATGGTATCCGTCTGCTGTTTTTTCGAGCGGAAACGGCTTAATAGGCCAATATTAATCGGATAATCTTGAAATCTCTCCCTTAATGTTTCATGATGCTGCTGAGCCAAAATGGTTGTGGGCACAAGAAAAGCGACTTGCTTCCCATCTGCGATTGCCTTGAAGGCCGCGCGAATAGCTACCTCTGTTTTTCCATAACCTACATCGCCGCAAAGAAGGCGGTCCATCGGACGTGGTCTTTCCATGTCCTTCTTAATCTCATGAATCGAGCGTAACTGATCATCTGTTTCTTGGTAAGCAAACGATGTTTCAAAATCTCTTTGCATATCGCCATCAGGCGAATAGGCATAACCCACAGCAGCTTCCCGCTCCGCATATAATTTGATTAAATCGTCGGCAATATCTTGAACAGAGGATTGAACCTTCTTCTTAACCTTTTTCCAGTCCGTTCCGCCCAGTTTATAAATTTTTGGCTCTTTTCCTTCTGAACCGACATACTTCATGACCAGGTCAATTTGTTCAACTGGAACATAAAGTTTATCTGTCCCCTGATAACGGAGATGGAGATAATCCTTATGAATTCCATTAATGACCAGCGTTTCAATTCCTAAATATTTACCGATTCCATGGTTCACGTGAACAACATAATCACCGATTTTAAGCTCTGAGTAACTCTTAATTCTTTCAGCATTTGATAGTTTTTGACGGTTAGTAGATTTTTTGACCCGTTTATTAAATAATTCTTCTTCGGTAATCACGGCTATTTTCTGGATCGACAGTTCAAAGCCCGTTTGCAGGTTTCCTTTCATAATCTGAACCCGGCCAGGTAACAGCTGCTGTTCACCCTTCGTCAAACTTGCAGTAATTTCATAGTCCTCTAGTACACGCTCTAATTTTTTTACCCGCTCTTCATCCGGTCCTAGAAATAAAATAGAATAATTGCTTTTCTTCCACCTGTCGATCTCTGCCTTTAATAAATGCATCTGCCCATGAAAGTTTTGCATTTGCTTACAGGAGACATTAATAATATTTTGCGGACTTGTATTGGCGACATGACGCAGAAACAAGGACATATAAACAATCGGTAATTCTCTTTTTTGCAGCAGAACTGAAAGGTCATGGGAAATATGTAAATCATGGATAATCTGGCCTGTGCCAAGTAAGCTTGTATACCATTCTGCCTCTTCTTTTACTAAGGAATCATTCATCTCTTGAACTCGGCTTATTTCGTCAATAAACACAAGGCCATTGCTTGGCAGATAGTCTAGTAAACTAGTAGCCCTATCGTAGGCTAGTGAAAGGTATTTAAAGACCTGGTCAGGCTTTTGACCGTTTTTCAACTGCTCCAATTCAAAACTTATATTTTGCGATAGCTGCATTTTTGCTTTATCATCTTTTAGTTTTCGAAGGCTTTTACCTAATCCGGTTTCAAGATGATCAATAATGCGGCTATAATTGTCTGCTTCTAACACTACTTCTGTTGCTGGTCCAATATGAACCTCTGAAACCTTCTCTTTTGAACGTTGATCATCAAGCGAGAAATAACGAATCGAGTCAATTTCAGTATCGAATAATTCAATTCGCAGCGGATTTGCTTCGGTAAGCGGATAAATATCAATGATCCCGCCTCTTACACTAAATTCCCCTGGAGTTGTGACCATTTCCGCTCGGATATAACCCATTTTTACAAAAGTATTTAAGGTTTTCTCGATTGTTATATCTTCCCCTAATTTTAACGAGAGCTGGTATTCTTTCCATAAAGACTTAGGAGGTACGATCTTCTTTAACCCTGCAATTGGGACAATTAATATTCCTTTATTATGCTTGCTCCAGTAGTTTAAAGCTTCAATTCTTTGGGCTTTTAATTCCGGGCTGGCAATGCTCATCTCAGCAGCAATTAACTCATTGGCTGGAAAAAGAAAAACATCTTTCTCACTTAATAGATTGACAATATCATCATAGAGTTTTTGTGCTTGTAATAGATTGTGGGTGACGAGCATGATCGGCCTTTGCGTTTGTTCGTAGATAGAAGCGGTTAAAACTGTTCTTGACGAACCCGATAACCCTGCAATCAACTGTTCCTTTAATCCCTCTTCCACTCCCGCGATCACGGAATGGACATCTTCCTGCTTTAGAAATAACGATTTTAAAGCTTTCAAGGTTTCTCCTCCCTCCTCAACAAAATTCATATTAAAACGTTCTTATGTTAGTAAATTATAAATAGAAAAACGCTTTGGACGGTACTCCAAAGCTGGTTAATGAATAAGGAAATCGTATTGATGGTAATCTGGATTCCGCTCTAAAGCTTCCTGACAGTCTTCACAAATGGCTGTGATGTGAATATCGCCGGACGAGTCATACGCAACCATTTCCAGTCTTTCTTGATCTGTTAATTTATGAAGACCGAGGCTTTCGCTGTGAATCGATGCTTTATCAATTGAACCAAGTTTGGTACCACAATGACGACAATGGTAATGGATAGCCACGCCTGTCCCTCCCTAATCTAGGATTCCTTATTAGTATTAACCTACTAGGAGGAACTTATTCATTAGATTAACCGCTCGTATGATGATCCTTCCATTTCGTTTTAATGCTTTATTGTATGACACAATGGCTTGTGTCATGAACAATTTACTGATTATATTCATTCATGACCTGTAAGAATGGCTTTTCCAGCCATGCCGAGCAGGCTTCTGCACTTTTCTTCACTGCATCCTCAGTTGGAGCCTTTTCGTCCGGATGAAAACGTCCTAGAACATAATCAGGCACACTCATTCCAGGTTGAGGGCGGTCAATTCCAATCCTTATTCTGTTGAACTGCTGCGTTCCAAGATGGGCTACTGTGGACTTAATCCCATTATGTCCGCCAGGGCTCCCTTTTTGTCGAAGTCTAATCTTTCCGACCGGCAAATCAAGATCATCATAAATTACAAGCAGATCTTCTATGTCAATATCATAATAATCCATCACAGCTCTGATTGATTCTCCAGATAAATTCATATAAGTAAGCGGTTTTAATAAAATTACTTTTTCACCACTATAAAAACCAATCCCATATAGTCCTTTAAATTTGGACTGGTTAAGTGGGATCGCAAATTTACTCGATAGAGCATCAATGACTTCAAAACCAATATTGTGTCTCGTCTGGTCATATTGTTTTCCTGGGTTACCTAAACCAACGATTAACTTCATCTGGGGTCCCACCTCTTCTGGCTTAGCCAACCTTTTAAATATTTTGCGAAACATAGATTTTTCTCCTATAAATATTTAATGCGATAAAAGACGTAACCTGAAGAAGATTACGCCTTCCAACTCTTAATTTACATTGTGCTTGGAACATTGTCTAGCCCAAGCGCGATTGCTTTTCTATTCCGGAGTGGTCTCTCTTCCTTCTTCATTATCAGGATGTCCCGGTGCTTGTTGTTCACCTGCATTAATTTCCTCTTCTTGCTTTGGTGGAAGGATAGATGCGACAACTTCATCATCCTCATGGTTGATCGTAAATGCACCTGCTGAAGGAATATCACCCATAGTTACGGTTTCGCCAACTTGCAGGTTAGCAATATCCACCTCAATTTGCTGCGGAATATTATCTGGAGTCGAAGTAATCGATATTTGGTGAATTGGCTGCTGTAAGACACCGCCATCTTTTACACCTGCAGCCTCACCTACTAGAACAAGTCTTACATCTACATTAATCTTTGAGGATTTATCGACTGCTAAGAAATCAACGTGAAGTATCTCTTTTTTAAACGAATCCTCTTGATATTCAGTTAAGATAACGTCTTGTTTGCTGCCTTCCACATCTAGTGAAATAATTCCATTTCTTCCCACTTGGCGGATTGTTTTTGTTAAGTCAGCTGAACTAACAAAAACCGGCTTATTGTCCACCTTGTTACCATAAATAATAGCAGGTATATTTCCACTGGTTCTAATTTTCTTTAGTGCGGAATGACGGAATTCCTTCCGTTCTTTTGCTTGTAGTACAGTACTCATGTTTAGTTACCCTCCTATTTTATCAAAAACTGTCTATATAAAAATGCCCCAAAAGAGGGCGGTCTAAACATTTTTTTGGACTGTTTGTTCCAAAATAGGTAACTATACATAAGCAAAAGTAGGATCTGACCAAAGAGGCCAGACCCTTCATTCTTATCATCAATCAAACAAAGTACTTACAGATTGCTCCTCATGAACACGAATAATCGCTTCACCAAGCAGTGGTGCTACAGATAAGTTAATAATCTTATCAATCTTTTTCTCTTCTGGAAGTGCAATGGAATTAGTGATCACTAATTCTTTAATTTTTGAATTTTGAATTCTTTCGATTGCAGGACCCGATAAGACCGGATGGGTACAGCAAGCATAAACTTCTGATGCACCGTTTTCAATTAAAGCGTTCGCGGCAAGTGTGATGGTTCCAGCTGTATCGATAATATCATCAATTAAAATCGCCGTTTTCCCTTCAATGTTACCTACGATATTCATCACTTCAGCCACATTTGGTCTTGGGCGGCGTTTATCGATAATCGCAATTGGAGCTTTCATCCGTTCCGCTAATTTCCGAGCTCTAGTTACGCCGCCATGATCTGGAGAAACGATGACAATATCGCCATTGAATTCTCTAGTTTTAAAATAGTCAGCTAAAATAGGTACACCCATTAAATGATCCGTAGGAATATCAAAGAATCCTTGAATTTGTGGTGCGTGCAGATCAAGACAGATCACACGAGTGGCTCCTGCCGTTTCAAGCAGGGTTGCCACTAATTTAGCTGTAATCGGCTCACGAGCACGTGCCTTACGATCCTGACGTGCATAGCCATAGTATGGCATCACAATATTAATCGTTTTAGCAGAGGCCCTTTTTAATGCATCAATCATGATTAATAATTCCATAATATTTTCATTAACAGGTTGGCTAGTCGACTGGATGACATAAACGTCACCACCACGAATACTTTCTTCAATATTAATTTGGATTTCTCCATCACTAAATCTTGTGACAGAACATTTACCTAATTCTACACCGATGACTTTAGCAATTTCTCTTGCAAGGGGACGATTGGAATTTAAACTAAATACCTTAAGATTTGGGTCTAAATATTGATTCGACATAATAGCCTCCTAAATTTCTTAGCCTATTTCTTTAGATTAAGCTTTTGAACGTAATTTTCCTTATTCACTTGCTTTGCTCGGGCAATCGATAAGGCCTCACTTGGTACATCTTTTGTAATCGTTGAACCAGCGGCCACATATGCACCCTTCTTAATCGTAACAGGAGCAACTAGATTTGAATTGCAGCCAATAAAGACTCCATCTTCTATTTTTGTTAAGAATTTATTTTTACCGTCATAATTCACTGTAATCGAGCCACAGCCAATGTTTACATTGGCACCTACTTCAGCATCACCAATATAGCTTAGATGGGAGGCTTTGCTTCCTTTTCCAAAGAGAGCCTTTTTAATTTCGACAAAATTGCCAATCTTCACTTCATCCTGAATCGCTGATTCTGGACGAATATGGGCAAATGGCCCAATGTTGACTTGAGCACCGATCGAGCTATTATGGGCAACTGATTGACGGATTACCGTTTCAGCGCCAATTTCACATGAAACGATTTCAGAGTTTGGTCCAATCTGACATTCTGCTCCAATCACTGTTTTGCCTTTGATCATCGTTCCTGGATAGATAACTGTATCCTGCCCTATTTCAACCTCTGTTTCTATATAGGTGTTCGCCGGATCAATAATCGTTACCCCATTCCGCATATGTGCTGCATTTGTACGGCCACGCATAATTCGTTCTGCTTCCGCTAACGCCACGCGGTCATTCACACCTAATGTTTCTTCAAATTCATCTGTTTGGAAAGCTGTGACAACTTCCCCTTGATTTTTTAGAATTTCTATCACATCAGGTAAATAATATTCCCCTTGAACATTTTCATTTGAAACGTTCTTTAAGGCTTCAAATAATGCAAGATTATCGAAGCAATAAGTACCAGTATTGATTTCATTAATCTTTCTTTCCTCTTCAGAGGCGTCTTTATGCTCAACAATTTTTTCAACTAAGCCTTTTTTATTACGAATGATTCGGCCGTATCCTGTTGGGTCTTCAATTCTCGCTGTGAGGATGGTAGCTTTTGCAGCTAACTCTTCATGATGTTTAAACAGAGACTCCATCGTTTCAGCCTTGATTAGAGGAGTATCCCCACAAACAACAATCGTCACTCCTGCTTTCCCTTCGAGCAGGCTCTGTGCCTGACTAACAGCATGGGCAGTACCTAACTGCTGATCTTGTAGAGCATACCGACTGCTATCGCCCAGCTGTGCTTGCACCATTTCTGCCCCATGACCAATAATTGTGACAACTTCTTGTATATTAAGCTTCATTACTTGGTCAACCACGTGTTGTACCATTGGTTTTCCGCATACCGGGTGTAATACTTTATAAAGCTTTGACTTCATCCGCGTTCCTTGCCCTGCAGCCAAAATCACAGCATAACGATTATGCATGTTCAAGTCCTCCAATTAACCTTTTTATCCATTAAAAATATTAACGTAAATGGGCGTTCTTTTCAAGGTATGTGAGGGAATAGTCTAATTTTGTAATAATGAGTTAATTTATGAGTAAATAAGAATGGAGGGAATAAAGGGGAGGGGATTAACTAAAAACAATAAAAAGAGCCTTCATAGAAGAAAGGCCCTAGTTGTAAAAATCCTTAGGAAGCTCCGGCTTCTTCAAATTCTACTTCTAATTCACCTAGACGGTGGTACTCAGCCAAAACAGCTTCTTGGATTTTACCGCGCGTTCCTGAATTAATTGGATGCGCAATGTCACGAAATTCTCCATCTGGAGTACGTTTGCTTGGCATAGCTACAAATAAACCGTTGTTCCCGTCAATAACACGAATGTCATGAACAACAAACTCATTGTCCAAAGTGATTGATGCAATCGCTCTCATGCGTCCATCCGTATTAACTCGGCGTAATCTTACGTCAGTTACTTCCATGTGCTCACACCCTTTTCTGATATAAAAAGCTAAGTAATTAAATTCAACAACTTTTTCAGAAATCCTTCTTTATATTCAAAATATTTTAGAAAATTTAGGGCAAAATAGTGAACAATTGTAAACACAGGAGTAAATTAACAGAAATTAACTAAATTATTTAACCAGTGCGACAACTTCAATTTCAACTAAAACATCTTTTGGTAAGCGGGCAACTTCGACACATGAACGAGCGGGTTTATGGATCGAGAAATATTCACCATATACCTCGTTTAGTGAAGCGAAATCATCCATATTTTTAATAAATACAGTTGTCTTAACGACTGTTTCAAAAGACGCACCAGCAGCTGTTAAAACTGCCTGTAAATTTTGAAAAACTTGGTGAGCTTGTTCTTTAATATCGCCTGTTACCAAGGCTCCATCAGCTGTTAATGGAATTTGCCCTGAGCTATAGAACATATTATTTACAGTAATTCCTTGCGAGTATGGGCCAATAGCCGCCGGTGCTTGATTTGTTTGAACTGTTTTCATCCTAATTCCCTCCATCTATTTATTAGGCTGTGTTAAACTTGCCTGTTGATTTCCGCTCCAGGCACTTCGCTTTTTGCGGGCGGTCGGTGAGCCTCCTCGGCGCATTCGCGCCTGTGGGGTCTCACCCTGACCTGCTAGTCCCGCAGGAGTCTCGTGCCTTCCGCTCCATTCAACAGGGTTAGAAAATCAACAATAATTACTAACACAGCCATTTATTAAAGTAATTTCCAGCTTGAACATTAATCTTTTTTTCTTTCACATTTACATCAGATAACTGGACGAGGGAAATATATTCATCGACTAGACGCTCCTGAATTTTTTCTGCCTCTACTAAAACTGCAATTCCAGCCAGATGCCCATTAAATTCTTCAAGCATGCTGATCATTCCCATGACAGTTCCGCCAGCCTTCATAAAATCATCGACAATAAGGACCCGTGAATCCTGTTTCATGCTCCGTTTTGAAAGGACCATGGTTTGGATTCTTTTGGTTGAACCGGACACATAATTAATACTTACTGTCGGTCCCTCCGTTACTTTACTATCTCTTCGGACGATGACAACTGGAACATTCAACTGACTTGCTACAGCATAGGCAAGAGGAATTCCTTTTGTAGCAACGGTCATGACTACGTCAATTTTTGCATCTGTATAGGCAGAGGCAATAATGCGGCCCGCGTTTTGCACTACTTGAGGATTCCCTAATATATCAGTTAAATATAAATATCCACCAGGTAAGAGCCTGTCAGGTTTAGCAATTAATTCACACAATTCATTGATAAAAGGTGCTGCTGCTTCTTGACTTACTTTTACAAAGAACTTTACCCCGCCTGAAGCCCCTGGCACTGTTTGTATGGTCCCAATTCCTCTTTTTTCAAACGTCTCTTTGATAATACCCAAATCTTCACTAATCGATGATTTCGCAGATGAATAACGATCTGCAAAAAAAGTTAGCGGAACTAGTTGCCGAGGATGATCTAGTAAATAATTTGTCATATCAATCAAACGTTCACTGCGGCGAAATTTCATAACATGCCCCCAAAAACACGAATATTCTAATTATAGAATACCATTTTCGTACGTTTTTAATCAAGTGAGTGCCGTTCCCCTAACATGCGGACCGCAAATACTTGGTCACAGAATCCTCTTAATCCATTATAAATTCGATGCATTCTTGAATCATGCTGAACAATTCCAAAAACAGTTGGACCGCTGCCGCTCATTAATACGGCATCTGCACCAAAACGCTTCATTTGTTCTTTTATTAATGCAACTTCAGGGTGAAGGTTTAAGGTAACATCTTCTAAAACATTCCCCACGTTTGTACATACCTTTTGGTAATCATGTTCATTTATCGCTTCAATCATTCCCCGAATGTTTGGATGGGTCATTTTATTGGTATCTAGTCTTCGGTATACTTCAGCTGTTGAAACCCCAATAAAGGGCTTCGCAAGGATCACCCAACATGTCGGCGAGGCAGGTAATTCGGTAATCATTTCCCCTCTGCCCTTTGCCAAGGCAGTACCTCCATAGACACAAAATGAAACATCTGATCCAATTTCGCTTCCTAGTTCGGCCAATTCATCCATTGTTAAACCGAGATTCCAGAGTTTATTTAAACCTCTTAAAGTGGCAGCAGCATCACTGCTTCCCCCCGCAAGTCCAGCCGCAACGGGAATCGTTTTTTCAATCGAAATCAGCACACCTTTTTTTACATTAAATCGATCCTTCAAGAGCTGTGCAGCTTGAAAGGCTAAGTTACGCTGGTCATCAGGGACATAGCGATTGTGAGAATGAATATGTATTTTATCATCGTTTAATAACGATAATTCAACCCGGTCAGCCAAATCAATTGTGGTCATAATCATCTCCACCTCATGAAAACCGTCTGATCGTTTGTGTAAAACATCTAATGCTAAATTTATTTTGGCCGGGGCTTTTACTAAAAGCTTCACTACGTCCACCTACTTCTTTATTGTCCAGTTCCAGCGCTAAACGGGCGCTTCCACTTTTCTTAGTCCGGAAATCCACATTTTGTCCTATTTTACCACAAAATGATAAAACTAAGACGTGAGATATGATAAATCCTATCAAATTTCATATTTTATTATTAGATTTATAAGAAAAGGGTCATAAATTGGAGAAAAAGAAAGCCAGAGGAGATTGTCCTCTGGTCTCGCTGAAGTATGTGATTGATTAATATCAAAAGCGGAAGTGACTTATTTATAAGTTAAACTCTAGGACCTTGATTAGCCAAATGTTCTTGTGCAAGTTCAACGGCACGCTTAACCATATTCCCTGCATCCTTTGCCTTGATGCCGCCCCATCCTTCTTTTTGAACGACATCATAAAAGCCAAGCTCTTTCGCAAGCTCCTCTTTAAAGTGACTGGACATAATCCCTCTTCTTCTGCCCATCTAAACAACCCCCTTCATACTACAGCATTGTTAGTATGGGATAGATATAGAGTTTTCATGAAACTGTTTTAAAATAGCAAAAAGCAGTAAACAAATGTTTACTGCTGTGTATTGCTTATATTCTAATTTAAGGCTAAATGTCCTGATGCATCTTCGTAGAAAGTAATTTGAACTGTTTCTGTTAATACATCTGCATAGCTGTAAGAAACACGTTCAAATGAGTTTTCATCCTGATCTAATTCAATAACAAAAACAGATGGATAAGTCTCAGCTAAAACACCGGAACGTTCAATCGTCTTTCTGCGTCCTCCGTTGGCTTTAAGCAGTAATCTTTTCCCTAAATTTGTGTCAAGAGCCTTTTTAATATCGGCTAAGGTTTTTGGCATTCGGTCCACCTCACTGTGTAAAGTATAACACACTGACATAGTCATGTCAAACAAAAACATAAATTATATCAGTCAAACAAAAAGATTGTCAATATTTTTTATTCTACTTTTTCTTCTAAATTTCAACATTTTTATCGTTACCTTATTTGCATGGGAATATGTATCGGCTCAGAAATAAAAAAAATAAGCCTTATCGGACAGCAAAGGCTTATTCATTCTCTTCTTGGATTGGCCGATAAGGCATTCCCGTTCGTAACACTCCTCTTGTTTCAATTCCTCCAAGTCCCTTTTCACCTGTTAATGTGTTCTTTAACACGTCCCAGACATTAATTCTTTCCATAAAAGGTGTAAAACTGATTTTGGCGACAATATAGACTGGGTCGAGGGCGTGGATGTTAATTCTTGAGGGCGAACTGGCATAATTTGCCCCAGCATGAATCAATGATTCAAAGTGCGATTGACATGCTCCTGCAAAAATAACCAACTGATCTAAGTGGGGAATCTTTTTTCGTGCTTCCTTGACCGTTTGGACAAAATGTTTGGAATGGCGATATGCATTAATATCCGTCATTTTTCCTTTTGCCTTTGAATACGCGTCATGTCCTGTAATAACAAGAATATCTGGGCGATATAAATCAATCAATTCCCCTATTTTTTCTGGCATCTCTTTTTCATTACAGTGTATACCTAAAACAGGGATTCCCACTTTTTCATACAGTGTCATACATTTCTTCAAATAGGATGGATCACCATCCAGATGGAGAACCTTCCCAGGCATTTGAAAATAATTACTTGGTTTTACATATCCTCCGGTCGCTTCATATTCCTGACGGTTCTTGATTAATTCAACATCCTGTTTAAACAGCTTAAAAGACTGTTCCTCTAGCGTCCGGTATTCATTCTTCAATCTGACTCTTTGATTATCGTCGATGACGACCAAATCTTCGTATGGTGCGTCTGCCACAAGGCGAAAGTCTTCTCCGTATAGGACTGCAAATTTCTGGTCGTTTATTTTTCGAACATCTATCACGCGAAATAGAATGTCACAATTATACGAACGCCTGCCGACAATATCCATTAATTTTATATCCACTGCCGTCACTCCAATAAGACCAGCAAAAGGGCCTTTAAATAAAGTTTCTCTCATAGGCTATGCAAACCTTTGCTTTTTTGTGAAAAAAAATAGACCCTTTAAAAAGGGTCTAGTGGAAAAACGGATATAATTCTTCGCTTAAGCGGCCAAATTCCTCTAAGGAAAGGGTCTCCCCTCTTCTAGCAGGATCGATTCCGCTTGCACTTAAGGCGTGGAGGATGTCTTCTTTCTTTTGCTTTCCCTCGGGCAGCTGGCTTGTTAAGTTATTAAGCAGGGTTTTTCTTCGTTGTGCAAAGCTGGCCCTGGTCACTTGAAAAAAGAATGTTTCATCTGTAACCGTAACAGCGGGATGTTCCCTCCTGGTTAACCTGATGACGGCAGAATCCACATTCGGCTGCGGCACAAAAACCGTTTTTGGAACGATCATCACTGTTTCTGCCTCTGTATAATACTGAACAGCGATTGAAAGAGAGCCATAGTCCTTCGTCCCTGGCCGTGCAGAAATCCGGTCTGCCACCTCTTTTTGGAGCATACACACGATCCCGCGAATAGGCAAATGTTCTTCAAGAAGCTTCATGATAATCGGTGTTGTAACATAATAAGGTAAATTAGCAACCACCATGATATCGTCCATATCATTAAATTCTTCTCTAATGACTTCAGCCACATCTGCCTCTAATACATCATTATGTATAATTTTTACATTGGGATAAGGTGATAGGGTATCATTTAAGATTGGTAATAAACGTTGATCGATCTCGAAAGCGACGACCCTTTTACTTGTGCGGGCCAACTGCTCAGTAAGCGCACCAATTCCTGGTCCGATTTCAATCGCACCAGAATCTTCTGTTAAATTCGCAAAGCTAACAATCTTTTTCAAGATATTTGTATCAATTAAAAAGTTTTGGCCAAGGCTCTTTTTAAATGAAAATCCGTATTTTTTAAGAATATCTTTTGTCCTTACCGGTGTAGCTATATCTTTATTCATGTAGTTCCTCCTGACTTACAACCCTTAGTGCTTCAGAGAATTCCTGCTTACTGATTTGGAATACATTTAAGCGCTTATGAAGCTGTTTTCCATTGGTATAACCAATTTTTAAAATTTTCCCCAACATAATTCTTCTTTCTTTAGCCCCTTCACCACCGATAAGGCCAGCTGTAAGTAGGTCCTCTTGCGTTATTTCCTCTGTAAACGTTTCATGCATGGTCTGGGCATCCTTAAGCGCCTCTTGGATGGCTTCAGGACTGGCATGTTCCACACCGAGGCTTTCCCCTGCTTTTCCCATAGCTGCTTCCTTCGTTAAAAATGCGTGTTTACAACCAGGAACAGCCTCAGCGATCGTCTTTCTAATTTTTTCACCAGGAAAATCAGGATCCGTAAAAATAATTACTCCTCGGGACTGTTGAGCACGCCTTACTTTTTCAATGGTGGTTTCATTTACAGCTGAACCATTTGTTTCAATTGTATCTGCATTGATTGCCCGTTTAATCGCTGTAGTATCGTCTTTACCTTCCACAACTATAATTTCTTTAATCTTCATTTTAAAAGTGTGAGCCTCCGTAATAAAAAAAATAAAAAATGAAAAAAACTTGAAACATTTTTGTAATGTACATCGTCTATATTATTGAATCCATTCATACAATAAAGTAAAATAAAGATGAAGCATTTTATCAATATGTATTCGATGTTAGTATAAAGAAATTTATGAAAAAAGCAAAATGCAGAGGATAGGACCCTCTGCAAATTGTAAACTAATTTAAAATTTTAATCTTTACTTTTTTGCGTCCCCAGCGGTAGCAATCCTGATTAGATGGCATGAATAAATCAATGATATATCCTTTAATTGCCCCTCCTGTGTCAGCTGCTACAGCATAGCCGTAGCCTTCAACATACACCTTTGTCCCCAGCGGAATAACCCTTGGGTCAACGGCAATTACCTTCATGTTCGGGTTAGCACGGAGATTAAGTCCCGTTGCTGTTCTACCTGAACAGCCATTACAATACGCTGTATAAGCAGTTGCAGTAACGTAGAACTCCTGTCCCGACTCATCTGCACCACGTGAAACTTGTAACGATAAATCCTTCGTTCCGACAGCCACAACTTTATCTTGCTTTTCTGCAATCTTCTGCTCACTAATTAATTTTCTAGTTACTTCTTTGCCATTTTCAATTAGGACTTCATATTGTTTAGAAACGCGACCGTGCTTGCCTTCGGTAATCGTCTTTTCTTTGCCTTTTTCTAAACTTTCATCCTTTTTGGTTACTACAGCAAATTGAACAGGTTCTTCCACTACATCGGTGACTTTTTCTACTCGAATGACGTTAACAACACCATTATCTGAGATGGTTTCTGTTAATGACGGTTCAACTCGGTCTAGTGTGTTTAACTGAATTCCCTGTTGTGATAAAAAGTCAGCGACCGTAGCCGAAGTGGCCCAAACTTGTTGCTTTTTACCGCCGTCAACATATGTAAGATGAAATGCTTCTTTTATTCCAATCTTCATCTTATCTTGTATTGCCGCTTGCGGTCTTGGTGAGATTTGGTCATGTTTGCTCAAAACAATTTTCTGCTCTTTTAGGAGTTCAGCCACTGTATCAGCTGTCGTCCAGATCGTTTTTTTCTCGTTGTCCTTGACAATGTGAACCTGGTTAGCTTGCTTCCATACGACTTTCAGGTGGTCCTTCACCTTTGCATTCGCCTTAGGTTGCAAATAGTCTTGTGAGCGGGTGGATACATCCAATTCATCTAATAATTCTTTGATGGTATCTGCATGTGTTTTCACGACCTTTTGCTGATCGTTAAGAGTGATGGCAACAGTTTTCTTTGATCCTTCGTAAAAAAGAATACCAAGAGTTGTTAGCAAAACTACGAAACTAGCAAAAGCAATGGTCAATGTCTTCCGGCTCAAAGACTTGGAAAACAGGTTTTTCATGTTTTTGAATACGATGAAAAACGCCTCCTTTTCTTAGAGAGATTAATGAACCATGCTGTCGGCTGTTAATCTTTGCATACTGTGCGAAGGTATTTCTAATTATGCACAAAGTTGAGAAAATTGCAAAGATAAACTTATCGACACGGTTATCCTATGTAGAAAAGGAGACATGTAGAACTTTTTGTTATCGCTAAAATATAAGACAAGCTTCCACCAGCTTCGACAAAATCCCCTATCATTTTATGGCGAATAATTTTTTAGCATTTCGTGTCGTTGCTTCCGCCACTTCTTCGATTGTCAATCCTTTTATTTCGGCAATTTGCTCAGCTACTAATTTTACATAACTAGGCTCATTTCTTTTCCCTCGGTAGGGATGGGGAGCCAAATATGGGCAATCTGTTTCTATTAATAGTTTATCGAGTGGAATTTCAGCAGCTACTTCTTTCGGCTTTTTGGCATTTTTGAAGGTTACAGGGCCTCCAAGAGAAATATAAAAGTTCATTTTCACGCATTCCTTCGCTACTTCAGGGCTGCCGCTAAAGCAATGCATAATCCCGCCTACTTCTTCCGCTCCTTCTTCCTTTAAAATTTCCACAATATCAGCTGTTGCTTCGCGGTTATGAATCACGATTGGAAGATTAATCTTTTTAGCAAGTCTGATTTGTTTTCGAAAAACTTCCTTTTGAATATCCTTTGGAGATTTGTCCCAATGATAATCCAAGCCCATTTCACCGATGGCTACTACCTTTGGATGGGCAGTTAATTCCTCTATCCATCGTAAATCCGCCTCGGTCATGTCGATCGCATCAACGGGATGCCACCCAATGCAGGCAAAGATAAAATCATAGCTATCAGCTAATTCCATCGCCTTTAGAATGGTCTTGCGGTCAAACCCGACCACAACCATATTAGTGACTCCCTCACTTTGAGCCCTAGAGATTACTTCTTCTAAATCTTCGTTATATTGGTCATCATTTAAATGTACATGGGTATCAAATAGCATAGTTTTGCTCCTTCACCATTTTTTTCAAAAAGAATTTTATTTTTCGCTAACATTTTCTTATTCGCGTTAGAAATGCCAATATTCAACAATAACCAAGTAATAAAAAGAAATGTCTCGAAAAATGTTCCACGTGTAACATTGAAAAGCGCCTTGTGCAGGCGCTTTTCTTGTAAAGTTATTAACCTTTATTTCACCTTGGAACCATTCGGTAATGTTTGATCGACGGTTGCAAGCGAAAGTTGACCATCTTTTGAACCTGCTAGGATCATTCCCTGTGAAAGTTCACCACGAAGTTTAACTGGTTTTAGGTTGGTAATACAAATGACCTTTCGACCAACTAATTCTTCCGGCTTATAATATTGGGCAATTCCAGAAACGACCTGACGCTTTTCATACCCTAAATCAAGCTGAAGCTTAAGCAATTTATCCGCCTTTTTAATAGGCTCTGCTTGAACAACTTCGGCTACCCTCAAATCAATTTTCATAAAATCGTCAATCGCAATTTCGTCGATTTCTTCAGGTTTTTCTTCTGGCTTTACTTCTTTCTCTTCTTCAACTGCCGGAGCAGAACCCTGCATTTTCGTCTTAATAAATTCTACTTCCTCAGCAATTTCAAGTCTTGGAAATATCGGTGCATCCTTTTCTACCTTTGTTCCGCTTGGTATGACACCAAAATCAGTGAGGCTTTCCCATGTTTTAAGGCTCTCATCCTGAATACCCAACTGCGTAAAGATGGAATTCGGTGTACGTGTTAGGAATGGCTGCAGTAAAATCGCAATTCTTCGTAAGGATTCGGCCAGATGAGCCATTACACTAGCAAGTACCTCGCGATTCGCCTCATCCTTCGCTAAAGCCCATGGTTTTGTTTCATCAATATATTTATTGGTACGGCTGACTAGCAGCCAAATTGTAGATAACGCTACTGAAAACTCCATCTTCTCCATTACATCTTCGTATACATTAACTGTATCCTGGTTAACTTGCAGCAGCGATGCATCAAATTCCCCAATAGAGCCGGAATAATCAGGTATAACACCGTTGAAATATTTTTCAATCATTGCGACCGTACGATTTAAAAGATTACCTAAATCATTGGCTAGGTCGAAATTGATTCTTTCGACAAATCCTTCCGGTGTAAAGACGCCATCCGCCCCAAACGGAACTTCTCTTAATAAATAATAGCGGAGCGCATCCAGACCATAGCGATCAATTAAGGTGACAGGGTCAACCACATTCCCTTTCGATTTGGACATTTTTCCATCCTTCATCAACAGCCAGCCATGGGCAAATACCTTTTTGGGCAGTGGAATATCTAATGCCATTAGCATAATTGGCCAATAGATGGTGTGGAAACGGACAATTTCCTTACTCATTAAGTGAACATCAGCTGGCCAGTAATTTAAATATTTTGCATCATTATCTGTTCCATAACCAAGTGCCGTAATATAGTTGGAAAGGGCATCAATCCAAACATAAATAACATGCCTTGGATTCCCCGGCACCTTGATCCCCCAATCAAACGTTGTCCTTGAAACAGCAAGATCCTCCAGGCCAGGTTTGATAAAGTTATTAATCATTTCATTTTTTCGAGATTCCGGTTGGATGAAATCGGGATTTTCCTCGTAGTACTGCAAAAGACGATCTACATATTTACTCATTCTAAAAAAGTATGATTCTTCTTTAACCTTTTCCACCGGTCGGCCACAATCCGGACAATTTCCATTCGTTAGCTGACGGTCGGTATAAAAGGATTCACATGGTGTACAGTACCAGCCTTCATACTGATCGAGATAAATATCACCTTGTTCAAGCAGTCTCGCAAACATCTTTTCAACGACTTGTTTATGTCTTTCATCCGTTGTTCGGATAAAATCATCATAAGAAATATCGAGTCTTTTCCATAATTCTTTAATTCCATCGACAATTTCATCGACATACTGCTGCGGAGTAATCCCTGCTTCTTCAGCTTTCCTTTGAATTTTCTGCCCATGCTCATCCGTTCCAGTTAAGTACATAACATCATAGCCGCGCATCCGCTTATAACGGGCCATTGCATCACCTGCAACAGTTGTATAAGCATGCCCAATATGTAAATTACCGCTTGGATAGTAAATCGGTGTCGTTAGGTAAAAAGTCTTTAATTTATTCTCCATCTTAATCCCTCCGCTAGTTTGCGAGTCCAAAGCTCTATTTAACCATTATTGCCTCTTTTTTCCCGCTTCTATCCTCAAAATATACCGAAAAACCAACTTTTGTGCAAGGAGGCGCTCTTTTACCTGATTCCTTTATTTTTTCATATTTTCCTATTACACCCATAAAGGCTTCAATTCCTGCGAAGGATATATAGTTCAATCGCATCAATTTATGTTGAAGTTTGTCGAAGAAATATCGAATTGAACAGTTGTTTTATCAACAATCCAATAGCATTATTCACTGCTAAATATAGGTAATTTTTAGAAATAACGTTGTTAAATCAACGATCATCTTAATTGAATAAATTTACTAATATTTTTCAAAATAAAAATTATTGACGGATATGGGAATTTCTTGTATTATTAAGTTATGAAAATTTTGTCGAATAATGACGAATAAATAGATAGAGAAAAATAAGTGCAAATGTGAGAGGAGATCATAAAAATGAAATCTACTGGTATTGTTCGTAAAGTTGATGAGCTAGGCCGTGTGGTTATTCCAATCGAATTAAGACGTACTCTTGGTATCGCTGAAAAAGATGCTCTTGAAATTTACGTTGATGATGAGCGTATTATCTTAAAGAAATACAAGCCAAATATGACTTGCCAAGTTACAGGAGAAGTATCTGATGATAATTTAACTCTTGCTGGCGGTAAATTGATTCTTAGCCGTGAAGGTGCAGAACAGTTATTACAAGAAATCCAAAACAACTTTGAATTAGTAAAATAATAGAAAGCTCCGGCACTTCAATTAGTGCTGGAGCTTTTTTTATTTGAAATTGGAAACAAATTTTCAGCGGTGTATCCCACTTAAGCTCTATCTATTCGACATGGTAGGCCTGATACACTTCTCTTTTATTTATGTCACGATCTTTCGCTGTTAGTTTGATCGCTTCCTTCGAAGCGATATTTTTTTCTGAAATATAATGATTTACATGTTCTTCAAGCGTTAAATTGTGCCACCAGCTTGGTTCTTCCTCTTGTTGCTGATCCGTCCCCTCAACAATCAAGCAAAACTCTCCGCGGATTTCATCCTGCGTGGTCCAAGCAATTACTTCTTCGATCGATCCGCGAATAAATTCCTCATACTTTTTCGTTAACTCCCTGCAAATTGCGATCTTCCGGTTTCCGAGGACATCTGACATAACCGAAAGCGTTTCTTTAAGGCGATGTGGTGATTCATAAAAGATTAACGTAGCTGACTGCCACTTTAAGTGTTCTAACTCCGCCCGCTTTTCTTTCTTGTTTCGATTCAAAAAACCAAAAAAGTAAAAGGGCTGGCATACTAAACCGGAGGCAATTAATGATGTTAGGGCAGCATTTGCACCTGGTAACGGAACGACTGTTACCTTTTCTTCAATGGCCGCTGCGACCAGCTCATAACCTGGATCTGAAATGGCAGGCATACCCGCATCACTTACCAGCGCAATCTTTAACCCTTCCTTTACTTTTTGAATCAATTTATCGCCGCTCGTATCTTTATTGTGTTCGTGATAACTTACAACAGGTGTTCCAATTTCAAAGTAATTACAAAGCTTCTTTGTATTTCTTGTATCTTCTGCAGCGATTAAGTCTGCCTCTTTTAATAGTCGAATCGCACGGAAGCTCATATCTTCTAAATTGCCAATTGGTGTGGGAATAAGATATAAGATCCCTTTCGTAGCTTCATTCTCAAAGCTTTTTTGCTGCCACATACACATCACCTGTTTCTTTCATTAAAAATTCATCTTTTTTCTTCCTGCTTAATTGCTTAAAGAAGTATTCTGCCCTCAGCGCGTCCCCTTTATTTTCATAGCTTCTATAGTATGTAAGTTCGACCGGACCTCTGCCCCGCGTATATTTTGCCCCTTTTCCTTCATTATGAAGCTTAATCCGGCGTTCAAGATTATTCGTATATCCACCATATAAACTACCGTCCTTACAGGTAAGAACATAAAAATAGTGATCGCTATTCTCCATATAAAATCTCTCTAATTTCTGGTGTATATTCATTGTTATCATTATAAACAAATAACGGGGGAGAAATTTTTATATCCGGACTGCCATCCTTAATTGCCTCAATTAAAAGCGTATTAGCCTCTTTCCCCTTCTTCGGATAGACAAATTGAATCCGTTTGGGTTCAAGCCGATATTGTCTCATCAATGTAATGATATCCAGCAGTCGCCCCGGTCGGTGTACAAAAGCCACCTTGCCGCCTTGTTTAGCCAATTGACTTGAAGCCTTGACCGCATCCTCTAGTGTACAAAGAATTTCATGACGGGCAATCGCTAGATGTTCATTGGGATTCATCTCTTCCTTTGACGGCGTTGTAAAATACGGGGGATTGCAAGTGACGACATCAAATTGCCCATGGCCCAGCTGTTTTGGCATATCCTTGATATCACCATGAATCATTTGCAGTCGGGGTTCTAGTCCATTATATTCAATGCTTCTTACCGCCATATCGTAAAGCCGTTCCTGTATTTCAACACCAGTAATCTGGCCCTTTGTTCGTGCACTTAAAAATAAAGGGATGACACCATTCCCGCTGCAGAGGTCAATTAAGTTCCCTTTTTGAATCGGAACATATACAAATCTTGCAAGTAAAACGGCATCAAGGGAAAAGGCAAAAACAGACGGACTTTGGATAATCCTTAAGTTTTCCGCTAATAAATAATCTAACCGTTCATCTTCCTTCAAGTTAACCAAATTATCCATCCCCTAAATGTATGAAAATAGAGGCTGATTTTTGTCAGCCTCTTAAGGTTATTTCTTATTAAGAAAGGAAAGACAGAATAAACAATCGCCTTCCTTGCGTAAACTTCCAAAATGAAGGTTACAGATATGAAACCCTTCTTGATAGAGTCGGGCGAGGTTATCATATCCTTCCCCAACATCAAATGGCTTTACCCCCGGAGACTCGGGCAGGACTGCCCCCTTTTTATTCTCTGTTACCTTTTTTTCCGCTTCAGTCGTTACATCTAAACGGCGTCTCAAATGTTCATTTTCAAGCTTTAAATAATGATTCTCTTCTAGTATTTCGGCTAAATGCTGCTTTAATTCCCCCAGCTGCTGGTAAAGATGGCCAATTTGTGTTTCCATATTACTTACTGATTCAAATATTTCTTTTTTATCCACGTCTTCCACCTCGTTAATCTGTGGATTGTATAGAAAAGGCACCTTCTTTATTGATTTCCTCCAAGGTATACTCCAGAACCCGATCCTGTTCCTTTAGTTCAACCTGCAGTACCCGCTCTAATATATTTAATCCTACTACTTTTCCTCTACCCTGTGGTGTTTCAATGAATTCCCCTAAATCCGGCAGCAATGCTTTAGCAGATTCATATTCATCATTTTCATATTTTAAACAACACATCAGCCTGCCGCATAATCCAGATATTTTTGTAGGATTCAGTGAAAGGTTCTGATCCTTCGCCATTTTTATCGAAACTGGATCGAAATCCCCTAAAAAGGTCGAACAGCATAACATTCTCCCACAGGGACCGATACCACCAAGCATCTTCGCTTCATCGCGGACACCAATCTGGCGTAATTCAATTCTCGTCCTAAAAATAGCTGCTAAATCCTTCACAAGCTCACGGAAATCAACTCTTCCATCAGCCGTAAAGTAGAAGATGACTTTATTTCGATCAAATGTATATTCTACATCGACTAGTTTCATATCCAGTTGATGCTCATTCACTTTTTCATTACAAACTTCATAAGCTTCCTTTGCGGCTTGCTTATTCTCTTCAACAATCATTCGATCCTTCGGGTCGGCAATTCTCACCACTTTTTTTAGTGGAAGGACAACATCATGCTCCTCCACCTGTTTGCGAGCGATGACTGCTTTACCATACTCAACTCCACGAACTGTTTCGACAATCACAAAGTCATCTTTTTCTATAGAGAGGTCCCCTGGATCAAAATAATAGATTTTCCCCGCCTTTTTAAAGCGTACTCCTACAACATCATACAAATGAAGATCCCTCCTGCAATTTTAACACAAGCTGTTCCATCATCAGCTGAGGATTCATATTCCTCTCAAGCTTTCTTTTTGCATCAAGAATAGCTGACATTTGATCCGATATGCGCCGTCCAGATGTTTGCAGTGCAAATTGTTGCAGCCGTTCATTTTCCTCTCGAAAAACAACTTGCTCCTGCCTATCTAATTGTATATATAGTAAATCCTTAAAAATAAGAAGTAAAAGGTCTAAACCACGGTGAATTTGTTCTTTATCTTTAAAGTGTGGAAACCATTCAGTCTGAAGCGTTACCATAGCCTCCAACGGATTTTTTTTCAACACCTCATATAATTTTACCACTATTTTTTGAGCTTGTGCAAACCATTCATCGACATTTAATTTCTGTGCCTCATCCAAGCTATTGGTCAATTGAGCAAGTAACGGAGCCTTTAGCGGTTCTACGCCGTTTTCCACCAATTGTTTAATCATAACTAAAGGTGATAATGGATGAAATGTTAGTATTTGGCACCTCGAAAGGATCGTTGGTAGAATTTTCTGCGGCTGTTCTGTTAATAGAAAGGCAACTGTCCCGGGATTAGGTTCTTCTAAAAATTTCAGTAAACTATTGGATGCACTGACACTCATTTTATCTGCATGGATAAGCAAATAAACCTTTTTCAAAGATTCTAATCCCTTTTTGGAAAACTCAACCTGCAGGCTTCTGATTTGGTCAACCTTAATGGATAATCCATCCGGCTCCACAATATGAACATCAGGATGGTTGCTATGATTGATTCGACGACAATTATTGCATTCTTCACAAGGTTTATAACGATCAATGATGGACTCGCAAAATAGGGACTTCGTTAGTAACAACGCAATTTCCCGCTTACCTGTCCCTCTAATACCCTCAAGAAGGTACGCATGGGCCACTCGATTTTTCACTAAACTGTTTTTTAACATGTTTAACACAGTTGGCTGAAGCTCTTCTAGCTGTTCCCATGATTTTACCAAGCTCATCACTCTCTTACTTTATAAAATTAACCGACATTCACTAGGCTTAAAAATGCATGTATTGCTCAATTGGAAGGACAAATACGGTTGCCCCGCCAACCTCAACTTCAACGGGATATGGGACATACGAGTCTGCATTTCCACCCATCGGTGAAACAGGGGCAACTAACTGTTCTCTGGATCTGCAGTTGTCTTTAATAATTTGGAGGGCCCGGTCCACGCGAATATCCTCAGTACCAATCATAAAGGTCGTATTACCTGACTTCAGAAATCCACCTGTACTCGCTAGTTTCGTTGCCCTAAAATTGTTATCTACTAGTGCCTTTGATAACCGATTGCTATCCTGGTCCTGTACAACAGCTATGATCAGTTTCATCCGAACCACCCTCTCTTTTTTATCCCATTCTAGTTTTGTTGTTTCCTATATTATAACAGGTAACAGAGTTCCTTACATTCGTAATGGCAGGGAAGGCTACATATTTATTTTAGGATAAAAAAAAGCCTTACAGGGAAGGCTTCCTTTTTGCTAATTTTTCTACTATTATTTTTAGGGTTTCTTGAAAAACCTCTTCCACTGTGCCGGAAGCATCAATAGACTGAATTCTATCTGGAAAGCGTTCGATTAATAGATGATATCCTGTGCTAACCTTTTGGTGGAATTCCAGGTTTTCTAAATCCAATCGATTAATCTCTCTGCCTTTATTTTTGTTGATCCGCTTTAAGCCTAACTCTGGTTCGATATCAAAGTAGATGGTTAACTCAGGCATCAAATTTTCAATCGCAAATTGGTTGATTGCAAAAACTTCATCAATTCCTAACCCGCGTGCATAGCCTTGGTAAGCCAAAGAACTATCAACAAACCGGTCACACAACACGATTTTCCCCTCTGCTAAAGCTGGTTTCACCTTTTCTATCAAATGCTGCCTTCTTGCAGCAGCATAGAGTAAGGCTTCTGTCCGCGGGTCCATCGCAGTATTTTCTTTATCTAAAATCACGGCACGAATCTGTTCAGCGATATCAATCCCGCCTGGTTCTCGCGTTAGGAGTACGTTTCCAAGCTGCTGGGCTACCATGTTAATAATTGTTGACTTTCCCGCGCCATCCGGGCCCTCAAATGTTATAAATATTCCTTTATCCATTTAAATAAAACCTCCAAAACTGTATCTATCTCTTAAGCTGTGTAAAAGGTCTTTATAAGACCATCCTTTATTCGTGCGCCGCCTTGAAATCTAGCTCCTGATTTTAACAGGCTGGCGAGTTGACTGAGTTTATCTTTTGTTATCCTTTCACCCTTCATCAGCAAGGGAATACCCGGGGGGTATGGAATAATCGTTTCGGCGCATACCTCACCTACCACTGCAGTTATAACTACCTCTTTTACCATTAAATTACCCATTTCTTTAAAAGGGATCGCTAACGTTGAGATTTTTTGACTAGCCACCTCAAACACCCCTTGAGCATCATTTAAAGGTAAACCAGCTAGCGCCTTCTTAATTTTCAGGACCGCTTCTTCTAAAGGAAAGCTTTGTCCTTCTTTTAATAAAGGAAGAATAAGGAGCACATTATTTGGATCGGCTAATTCTGTATAAATGGATACCTCTTCTAATCTTCTTTGGAGCTCAAAGCCATTTAACCCTGAGCGGGACTGGATAGTTAATTTTAAAGGATCGCCGTTAACATTTGGGTATTCTAACACCCGGATTGCCGGAATTTCCGCCAACATCTCTTTAAAGCGTTGAATTTCATTCAAAAGAAAGGTTAAATCGTTTGGTTTATATGTAGCTAAATAATTTCTGGACAGGTCCAAGGATGCCATAATCGGATAGGACGGGCTGCTTGATTGGAACATGGCTAAGTATTCCTTTACCTTATTGCCATTAATCAACTGGCTATTCACATGTAAAAAGGATCCCATCGTCATCGCGGGGAGCGTCTTATGTGCTGATTGAACCACAACATCTGCACCCAATTGAAGGGCTGAGGGCGGGAAAGGAGCTCCCAGGATAAAATGTGGCCCATGTGCCTCATCCACTAACACAGGGATATCATGCAGATGTGCTTCTTTGATTATTTCTTGTAAATCATATCCCATTCCATAGTAGTTCGGATAACTCAAAATGAGTGCTTTTGCATCCGGATATAAGTTAATGGCTTCTTTAACCGTATCTATACGTATACCAGAAGGGACTTTCCACTCCTGGTCAAATTCAGGCTCGAGAAACACGGGGTCAGCTTTTGCCAAGCTAAGTCCATTTAAAACGGATTTATGGCAATTTCTTTGAACGAGAACATTTGTTCCCTCTGAACAGGATGCCATAATCATTGCTAGATTCCCTACGGTTGAGCCATTCACAAGGAAATAACTCTTTTTGGTTTGATATAGGCTAGCTAATAGTGATTCAGCCTCTAATATTGCCCCCTCTGGCGAATGCAGATCGTCTAAACCCGATAACTCCGTCACATCAATTTGTAAAATCTGCTTAAAATAGCGATTTGCTTCTGGTTGATTTATAGTACCATATTTATGTCCAGGGACATGAAAGGAAATAGGGTTCTTTTTGACATGGTCGATTAACACATCATACAAAGGTGTTTTTAATTGATTATTCATTTGTTTACTTCCTTCTAAGAGCTTCGTTTATCCAGCCTTATTAGCAGGCAAGAGCCCCCCACTGCTGGAAGTTTCACTTCATTCTAACAAAAAATCAGTGCCCAATCTCATATGAATGCAAAAAAATAAGCCCATAATGGACTTTTATGAAAAAATTTCTGGTGTGGTTATTTTTTTCAGTTGTTTGAGAAAGTATTTATATTTTGGATCCTTTGTATCTGTTTGTATTAAATCATTTTCGCATTCTGTACAAATAAATGAAGTGTATAGATGTATGCCTATTGGTTTTTGGTTTTCACAAATAACGCACGTTTCCTCATGATACTTCTGTGCTAATAATGAACTCAATCCCTCCACCTCCATACATCCATTCTACCCTTACGCGCCTATTTGTATACAATTTTTCGAATAATCTTTTCCCGTCATCTTAATTAATATATTATGTAACAATTTGCAATTGGGTGTATGTCTATTTGTAATTTCTTTGAAAACACTTCGTACTTTTTTACTATTGTCATTGTCCTTACAGATGACAAACAAAAAAACAACCTTTTCAGGTTGTCTTAGATGTGCCTGGCAACGTCCTACTCTCACAGGGACGCGTGTCCCAACTACCATCGGCGCTGAGAAGCTTAACTTCCGTGTTCGGTATGGGAACGGGTGTGACCTTCTCGCCATTGCTGCCAGACTATTTTTTTAGAGGAATCATTCCCTCAAAACTAGATAATGCAGAAGAAGTTTGTAAAAC
>NZ_JBPXRO010000036.1:0-52708 GCF_051842875.1 Neobacillus sp. C211 | reverse complement strand
TTGAAGACAACCAGTAATGGTTGTCTTTTTGCGTTTCAAAAAATTGTAGGATAGTCAGGTTTGATGTTGAAGGTCTTTAGTGCCCGAAGAGGAGGAAAAAGCCATAAACGGTAAATAGAGTAAAAGCGTATTGGTAAGTATTACTTCAATTAAGATTGATTAGTTTTCAATAATATAAGCAAAATAAAAGAGGGTTAGAATTAAAAAGGGAGGTTTTTTAGATGTCAAAAGATAAACAGACACCTTCATCAGAAGTTGATCAAAAGAAACTCTTAAACGACAAAGTGGATGCACTTCGGAAAAACAACTTTGAGGATAATCACGTACGGAGAGTTACCCCAAATGGAGCACAAGGACAATAATTAAAGCAAAAGAAAAACGACAGTTTAAACTGTTCAGATTGTCGAGAAAGAGTATTTTTCTCGGCAATTTTTTATTCTCAGCATTTAATTATTCATTGTACCTGCTAATGGGCCTGTTGATTTCCGCGGAAGGCACGTAGACTCCTGCGGGAGTACGGGGCAGGGGAGACCCCGCAGGCGCTTCAGCGCCGAGGAGGCACGCCCGCGGAAAGCGAAGTGCCTGAAGCGCAAATCAACAGACATGTTGCAAAGCCTATATATTAATAATATTATAATAAATTAACGCGGTGAATGGTTAAAGTTATTGTAGAAAATAAGAGGCTGTCGAAAGTTTCTCGACAGCCTGATGACGTGTGATTTCACACGTCTTTTCTTTTGTTATTTCTTATTTATTTTAGAAAGGGGAACCTTTTGAAACTCTTATTTGGGTATATTTATATGAATTTATTAATAAGAATAGAACGAATGAAGTATTTACTGGGGGGTTTTTGAATGAATGGGGATGAAAACTTACAACATCCTGATACAGGTGTTACATCCGGAATGTTTGTTGAGCGATCGTTAAATGAAATACGTTTTTGGTCTAGGATCATGAAAGAGCATTCTTTATTTCTTCGATTAGGTTTTAGAGCAGAGGATACTCAACTAATCCAAGAGGCTAATCAATTTTATCAATTGTTTGAACGTATCGAACAAACTGCACATTCCACTTCCAATCAAGCTGATCCTGAACAAATAAGAAGATTTAATTCGGAAGTACAACAAGCTGCAACCAATATTTTTGTATATAAACGAAAAGTACTTGGATTAATACTTACATGTAAATTGCCGGGGGCAAATAATTTTCCACTGCTAGTTGATCATATAAGTAGAGAAGCTAATTATTTTAGAAAACGATTAATAGAATTAAATGAAGGTAAATTAAAACCCCTTCCTGATGCCATCATAAAAGAAAATGTCTTCTTCCTAAGAATTATGGCAGACCATGCTAAATTTATAGGTCATCTACTGGATCCATCTGAAAGGAAGTTAATTGATATCGCCCAAAATTTCAGCAATGACTTTGATCAATTGATGTATCAAGCAAGAGACTTAGAATCTATGAAACCACAATCTCAAACCGTTCCTCTTTTAGATCAATTCCTGGATCAGAATCGTGTGTCGGTCTCCTCTCTACGTGACTTCAAGAAAACGGCACGTGATTTAATTGAGCAATGTAAAATAAAGAGTATCATCCATCCACTATTAGCAGACCATGTTTTTCGTGAGGCTGATAGATTTCTTGAAATTATTGATATGTTTGATGCGCATCTTACAAGCGGTACCCCACAACCTAGATTTTAGAAGATTGAAGAAGGAATCCTATGCAAAAAAGCAGATAAATTGAAGAAGGCTATTCTAGGACCCCGTTAGGTTCAAGAATAGCCTTCTTCAGGTTCTGCTTCTTTTTCTTACCTTTTAGTGGCCTTCCATAAAAAATTATCTCTAATTTTTAATTGAGGCTTCTTTTGGTGACCAGGTTTTTCTCCATGACATTTGCGCAATAAGCAATACGATTAATGCCGTGATTCCAACCCCTGTATAAACGATAAATCCAGATCCGTACGTTCCGGTAATTTCCTTAAGTGATCCAAGTATATTTGGTACAAAAAATCCGCCAACCCCGCCTGCTGCTCCGACAATCCCGGTAATCATCCCAATTTCTTCTTGGAAGCGCTGTGGAACTAATTGAAAGACTGCTCCATTACCCATTCCCAGGCAGAGCATTCCGAAAAACAATAAGGTTGTCACAATAGCCAAAGATGGAAGCTGGCTCACGCCGAACATACTGAGCGCGACCCCGATAAATAAAAAGGTCAGAAGGCGAACGCCGCCGATTTTATCGGCTATGAAACCACCAACAGGACGGAAAAAGCTTCCTGCAGCCACGCAAAGAGTGACAAAATCGCCTGCTCTTACTTTTGATAAATCGTATTGATCCACAAAAAAGATGCTTAAGAAACTGGACAAACCGACAAATCCTCCGAAGGTGACACTATAAAGCAAACAAAAAAACCATGTGTCTTTTTGTTTAAATACTTTCAAATATTCAACCACCGGTTTTGCAGCTGGTTGTGATGGTGCATCCTTTGCAAGTAGAATATACAAGATAAATACAATAATAAGAGGAATAATAGCTAATCCCATTACATTATGCCAGCCAATATTTTCTGCAAGACGCGGGCCAAATAACGTAGCAAAAAGTGTTCCGCTGTTTCCAGCTCCTGCAATTCCCATTGCAAGTCCTTGTAAATGCGGCGGGTACCATCTGCTTGCCATAGGTATAGCTGCTGCAAAACTTGCTCCTGCTACTCCGAGTAGAATTCCTATCAAGTAAAGTTCGGTTAACGTCTGTCCGAATAACCAGCCCCAAGCAAGCGGGATGATGGTTACGAGCATTCCGCTTATTGCTGTTTTTCGCGGACCAATACGATCCGTCATAACTCCAAGGATGAGCCGGAAAAACGATCCGCTTAGGATTGGAACAGCTACGATGAAACCCTTCTGAGCGGGAGATAGTCCAAAATCCTTTGTTATATAAACCCCTAGTGCCCCCAAAATCACCCAAATCATGAAACTAACATCAAAATATAAAAATGACGCTGCTAATGATGGCGCATGCCCGCTTTTTTTTAGATCTGATAACCTCATATTGTTGTTCTCCCTTCTATTTGTATCATAGTTAACTACCAAAATACATTTTTACTTTTATTACCATTCAAAACAGCTATCTTTTGAAAACATGACCCTTACTAGTAAAACCAAGAATGAAAATAAACCGATATTGTTTTTCATCACTTTCCCTCCTTAACATTGTTGGTATTTGTGTTTCCCTTGCTTTGTTAAACAATAACGTATTGAAACAGGAGATGTCTCATAGCGTGTAAGGAACTCTAACACGAAACTTATTGTGTCAGAAAATGTTACACACTGAATTTCTTTTGATGAGTTTTATGGAATAATAGGGGATATTTATGGTTTCAGTTACCCAAATATCGAACATACGGAGGCTTTTAGAATGGATAAGCAAAAACTCGTACTGATAGGTAATGGAATGGCAGGGGTGCGGAGCATTGAGGAGATTTTAAAGCATTCACCTCATTCCTTTGAGATTACGATTTTCGGAAGCGAACCACACCCTAACTATAATCGGATCCAATTATCGGCCGTCTTGCAGGGTGGTACATCGTTTAAAGATATTACAATCAATGATCGTGATTGGTATAACCAACAGAACATCAAACTGTTTACTGGAGAAACGGTGATAAAAATTGATACGGAAGAACAACTTGTTAAGACGGATAAAAATCAGGAGGTTCCTTATGACCGACTAATAATCGCAACAGGCTCTGTTCCATTTCAGCTGCCGCTGCCAGGTGTTGATAAAGAAGGAGTCATCACATTTCGAACCATGGAAGATTGTCAGAAAATGATTGAAACAGCGAAGCATTATAAAAAAGCGGTAGTGATTGGCGGTGGAGTCTTAGGTTTAGAAGCTGCCAAAGGTCTGCTCAATCTTGATATGGAAGTAACCGTGGTGCATAATTGCCTAAATTTAATGGAAAGACAACTGGATGAAACCGCAGCGAAACTGTTGCAAACAGAGTTAGAAAAGCAAGGATTTCATTTTCTTTTTGAAAAAGAAACAAAGGAGATCTTGGGAAGCAAACGCGTGGAAGGAGTGTCATTTAAGGACGGTACCGAAGCAGAAGCTGATTTGGTTGTAATGGCAGTAGGGGTAAGACCCAATATACAGTTAGCAAAGGAAAGCGGAATCGAAACTAACCGAGCCATCCTCGTTAATGATTATATGGAAACGAATATACCGAATATTTACGCTGTTGGTGAATGTGTGGAGCATCGAGGAATTGTCTATGGATTGGTGAAACCTCTTTATGACCAAGGGAAGATTTTAGCCAAACGTATTTGCGGCTTGGAATCTAAAGGATACGAAGGAACTATTCTTTCCACTCAATTAAAAATATCGGGTGTGGATGTGTTTTCAGTTGGTCAGTTTGCCTCTGATGAAAGTCTTAAATCAATTGAAATTTATGATGAGTTAGATGGTACTTATAAAAAGCTTGTCTTTGAAGATTCTAAAATAGTTGGCGCCGTTTTATTTGGTGATACAAGGGATCGTACAAGATTGCTAGATATGATCACGAAAAAACAAGATGTGGCGGACGTAGAGAAAGTTACTTTGTTTCAATCTTCAAGTGGTGGCGGAGATTCCATCGCTTCTATGGCACATAGTGAAATGATCTGCAATTGTAACGGAGTGCCGAAAGGGGCCATTATTGAAGCGGTTCTAAAAAATGATTTAACTACCGTGGAACAAGTAAAAAAGTGCACCAAGGCGTCCAGCTCGTGCGGCGGCTGTAAACCGTTAGTATCTGATCTTCTTTCCTATATCCAGAGCGATGAATTTGATGAGGTCATTGAACAAAAATCGATGTGCCCTTGCACATCATTAACAGAGGATGAAGTGGTTTATGAGATGCAATTGCAAAGCTGCACTACGGTACAAGAAGTAATGGATGTGCTTGATTGGGGAAATAAGGAAGGGTGTTCTACCTGTCGTCCTGCCTTAGCCTATTATTTAGGAATGATCTATCCGGAGTATGAGAGCCGACAGGAATCACTTTTTGTATCCGAACAAATGAATGCAATTGTTCAACACGATGGTACTTACACCGTTGTCCCACAGATGTACGGCGGAAAAACGACAGCAGAGCAATTGCGAACAATTGCCGATGTTGCGGAGAAATATAACATCTCAAATGTTGCGGTAACTAGTGAACAAAGAATTCATTTGATGGGGGTAAAGAAAGAGGACCTGGCAGATGTTTGGGCTGATTTGAACATGGATGTTAGTTCCACTCATGGAAATATGGTTCAAAATATTAAAACAAGTATCGGCGAGCATATTTGCCAATGTGACAAGCAATCATCGATTCAACTGGCTGTCAGTCTTGAAAAAAAATTGGAATTTCTCACCACACCCTACCGTGTCAAAATGGGCATATCTGCTTGTATGCATAATGGTGCAGGTTCGACTACGAAAGATATCGGAGTGATTGGAACTAGCCTTGGCTGGGAAATTTATGTCGGTGGCAGCAGTGGACGTAATGTACGCGCAGGCGAGTTATTATGCCTTGAATCATTGAATCATGATGTGATCGAAATTATTTGTGCCTTTATTCAATATTACCGCGAAACGGCCAATTTCCTTGAACGTACATGGCAATGGATCGAAAGAGTGGGTTTAGTGCATGTGCGCGAAATTCTGTTTGACTTAGAACATCGCCAGCAATTATTGCTGCGGTTAGAGAAAGATCGTTTCTTACGCAAAAAGCTTTTAGTAAAAAGTTCTAGGTCATCAACTGTCCTGTAAGGAACGTTCGTTAAAGTTAACATTATGAAAAAAGTGAGAAAAGGGTGAGCTATTTTGACGGAAGCATTTTTAAAGTATTTTCGTACAAAGGAACAAGAAGTGAAATCAGAAAAAAAATACGAGTCTCAATGTCCATACTGCAGTATGCAATGTAAAATGCAATTGATTGAACAATCGATTGTTACGAGAAAAAAGTATATAACCATCGGTAAAGAGAATCCAACCTCAGAGGGGCGTTTATGTATAAAGGGTATGAACGCGCATCAACATGCTTTTCATAAGGATCGTTTGAAATATCCATTATTAAAAGTAAATGGAGAATTTGTTCGTGTTTCTTGGGAGACGGCCTTGAATAAAATTAAAGAAAACTTTACTAAAATCCAAGCAGAATCTGGACTGAATGCCTTAGCAGTTTATGGGAGCGCGTCGATCACAAATGAAGAAGCTTACTTATTGGGTAAATTTGCCCGGGTTGCATTAAAAACAAAATACATTGATTATAATGGACGTCTTTGTATGTCTGCGGCTGCTTCAGCGGCGAGTCAAACCTTTGGGTTGGACCGAGGATTCACGAACAGCTTGGCAGAAATTCCATCGGCTCGTTGCATTATATTAGCCGGGACGAATATTGCTGAATGTCAGCCAACGATTATGCCTTATTTTGAAAGAGCAAAAGAAAATGGTGCCTATATTATCGCAATCGACCCTCGTGAAACAGCAACAACGAAAATAGCAGACTTGCATTTAAAACCTAAACCGGGGACTGATGCTGTGTTAGCTAATGGGATATTGAAAGTTATCATTGAAGAAAATTATGTTGATAAGGACTTTATTCAAGAACGTGTGAACGGATTTGAAGAAGTTAGAGAGTATGTATTATCCCTTAATTTAGAAGAAATTGAAGAGATAACTGGCGTTCCAATTGAACTCATTCGCAAAGCCGCAGTAAGGTTTGGTAAAGAAGAAACAGGAATGATATTTACAGCGAGAGGGGTAGAACAGCACACAAATGGCTCGATGACTGTCCGTAATTTACTAAATATTTTGCTTTCTACAGGAAAAATCGGCAAACCGGGCTGTGGTTATGGGGCGATTACAGGACAGGGAAATGGCCAAGGGGCGCGAGAGCATGGCCAAAAAGCAGACCAGCTTCCTGGATATCGGTCGATTGAGAACGAAGAACACCGAGAATATGTGGCCAGTGTTTGGGGAGTTAACAAGGACGACCTACCACATAAAGGTGTTTCTGCCTATGAAATGATCGAGAAAATCCATGAAGGTGAAATTCAAGGCTTGTTTCTGATGTGTTCCAATCCGATTGTCTCCAATCCAAATGCCCACTTTGTCAAAGAGGCCATTAAAAAATTAAAATTCTTTGTCGCTGTGGATCTGTTTGTTTCAGAAACAGCGAGATTAGCTGATTTAATATTGCCAGCTTCTTCTTATCTAGAAGATGAAGGAACAATGACGAATATAGAAGGACGGGTAACATTACGGGAAGCAAGCTATCCTTGTCCAGGAGAAGTGAAGCATGATTGGCAAATCATTTGTGAAATTGCCCGTGTACTTGGAAAAGAAAAGTATTTTTCCTTTTCATCTGCAGAGGAAATTTTTTCCGAATTAAGAATGGCAAGCCGTGGCGGGAACGCTGATTATTTTGGAATAACCTATGAACGTCTGAGGAAGGAAGGCGGAATATTATGGCCCTGCCCAGCTCCTGACCATGGCGGGACGAAAAGAGTGTTTGAGACATCCTTTGCCCATTCAGATGGAAAGGCAGCGATGGTGGTTGTTCCGAATATTCCTGAGGTTCCAAAAGAACAATTATCTGAAGAGTTTCCACTCTATTTAACAACAGGAAGAGTCATGTCACATTACCTAACAGGAGTGCAAACAAGAAAAAGTCCAGCCTTAGCGGCAAGGAATGTAGAACCATTTATGGAAATTCACCCAGCAACCGCATTAAAATTTCAAATCCAAGATCAATCATTAGTGAAAATCGAATCAAGAAGAGGAAGTGTTGTGGTTAGAAGCAAATGGTCGGAAACAATTCGCCATGATACCATTTTCGTTCCCTTCCACTGGGCCGACTCACAAAATATTAATCTCCTTGTTTCAAAAGAATTGGATCCTGTCTGTAAAATGCCTGGATTTAAAGTCAGTGTTGTAAAGGTAAGTCCAGTTAAGGATTTCTTAAATTAAAATTTCTATGTTAGAAGACCTTACACATTGAGTTAGTTATTGAGTGTACTGTGCTATAGTTTAAGAAACATTCTAAGGGAGGAAACCTAACGTGAATAAGAAAAAGTTGGTTCTTGTAGGTAATGGAATGGCTGGAGTTAAAGCCATTGAAGAGATTTTAAAACTATCTAATGAGTTATTTGAGATTACCATATTCGGAAGCGAACCACATCCGAATTATAATAGAATACTGCTTTCAAAGGTTTTACAAGGTGATACAGAGGTAAAAGACATTACGCTTAATGACTGGGATTGGTACTTAGAAAACAACATTCAGTTGTTTAAAAGTGAAACAGTGATCAAAGTGGATCCGATGAAGAAAGTCGTTGTAACCGACTTAGGAAGAATCGAACCGTATGATGAACTGATCATAGCATCAGGGTCACTCCCATTTATCCTTCCGATTCCAGGAGCTGAAAAGATAGGTGTAACAGCTTTTCGTGATATAAAGGATACCGAAGTGATGCTTGAGACCTCGAGGAAGTATAAAAAAGCGGCCGTGATTGGAGGCGGATTACTTGGGCTCGAAGCAGCCAGAGGACTTTTAAACCTAGGAATGGATGTTTCTGTTATCCATCTCGCCCCTTATTTGATGGAAAGACAATTAGATCCACAGGCAGGGAAACTATTACAGTCGGAATTAGAAAAACAAGGAATGAAGTTTTTATTAGAAAAACAAACGCAAGAAATTGTTGGAGACGACCGCGTAGAAGGTTTAAGGTTTGGCGATGGAACGGTCCTTGATGCAGACTTAGTCGTGATGGCTGTTGGTATTAAGCCAAATATCGAATTGGCCAAAGTAAGTGGTATTGCTATTAATCGCGGTATTGTCGTGAATGATTTCCTACAAACGAGTGTTCCTAATATTTACGCTGTAGGGGAATGTGCCGAACACAACGGATCGGTATACGGTCTTGTAGCACCATTGTTTGAACAAGGAAAAGTATTAGCTCATCACATTTGCGGAGCGAAGACCAATGGCTATCATGGCTCCGTTTTGTCTACACAATTGAAGGTTTCTGGGGTCGAGGTATTCTCTGCCGGAGATTTTATGGAAGGTGAAGGAAAGGAAGCCATTAAAGTCTTTGATGGAAATGACAGCATTTATAAGAAGATCGTGATTCAAGACAATAAAATTGTTGGCGCCGTACTGTTTGGTGATAGCAGTGATGGAAATCGCCTATTTTCGATGATTCAAAAGCAAACAGATGTTTCCTTTACCACGAAGGTATCACTTTTACAGCCTCTTAATGATGACTTTGGAAGCAGTTTAGTAGCTTCTATGAGTGAGGAGGACATTATTTGCGGATGTAATGGTGTAACCAAAGGAACGATTATCCAAGCGATACAGAATCAGGGTTGTTCATCGGTTGATGAAATCAAAGCTTGTACCAGTGCTTCTCGGTCTTGCGGGGGATGTAAGCCGCTTGTTGCAGAAGTGTTACAACATACACTTGGGTCAGCGTATGACGGCACTTTACAGAAAGAAGCGATTTGCAGCTGCACTCATTTTTCGAAAGATGAAATAGTGGAAGAGATTAAAACCAAAGGTTTGACCCATATCAAAGAAGTGATGAATGTTCTTGGGTGGAGTACTGAGGAAGGTTGTTCAAAATGCCGCCCTGCTTTGAATTACTATTTAGGGATGGTCAATCCGATTGAATATACAGACGAAAGAGAGTCTCGGTTTGTCAATGAGCGGATGCATGCCAATATACAAAAGGATGGAACATATTCTGTTGTACCTCGAATGTACGGTGGTGTAACGAATTCACAAGACCTACGACGGATTGCTGACGTGGTAGATAAATATGAAATACCTTTAGTAAAACTAACAGGTGGACAACGGATTGACTTACTCGGGGTAAAAAAGGAAGACTTGCCAAAAGTGTGGACTGATTTAGATATGCCGTCAGGATCTGCCTACGGAAAATCACTACGTACAGTGAAAACATGTGTCGGTGAACAGTTCTGCCGTTTTGGAACCCAAGATTCCATGGGTCTGGGAATCGACCTTGAGAAGAAATTTGAAGGACTGCAAACACCTCATAAGGTGAAAATGGCTGTTTCTGCTTGTCCGAGAAGCTGTGCGGAGTCGGGGTTTAAAGATATTGGGTTTATTGGAATTGACGGGGGCTGGGAACTTTATATCGGTGGGAACGGCGGAACACATGTACGCGGGGGAGATTTACTATACACCGTGAAAACATCAGAAGAGGCGATGGAAATTACAGGTGCGTACCTTCAATATTACCGTGAAACAGCAAACTATTTAGAACGTACTTCTGCATGGATTGAACGTGTTGGTTTGACCCATGTTCGAACAGTTCTTGATGATAAGGGAAAACGTCAAGAATTAAATAAACGTTTGGATGATGCATTATCTGTTATTAAGGATCCATGGAAGGCGATAACAGAGGATGAAAAAGTAAGAAAAGAATTGTTTGAGAGTGTAGTAATGTCGTAAGAACTTACATTTAAGGAGGACATCGTCCAATGACAAAGAATAGCGTAGAAATGGTATCAATCGGTTCTGTACGGGATCTTCCAGAACGATTAGGAAAGACTGTTTGTGTCGGAGATAAAGAAGTGGCTGTATTTAAATTATTAAATGGGAGCGTGCGTGCCGTTGAAAATCGCTGTCCACATAAAGGCGGGGTTTTGAGCGAAGGAATGGTAAGCGGTGAATTTGTTTTCTGTCCCATGCATGATTGGAAAATATGTTTGGATAATGGGAAGGTGCAAGAGCCAGATGCAGGCTGTGTGAAAACCTATAAAACCAGAATAGAAGGGGAAGAAGTATTTCTCTTAATCGATTAGTTCAGTAAATTGGAGGTCTTTATGATTCAAACAAAGGGGAAAGTCTATATTGTTGGAGCTGGTCCTGGTGATCCTGATTTAATTACGGTTAAAGCAGCGAAATGTCTTGAGCAGGCAGACGTTATTCTTTATGATCGGTTAGTCAATCCGGTGTTGCTGAAATACGGTAAGAGCGACGCTGAGTTCATCTATTGCGGAAAAGAGCCGGGAAACCATTGTGTTTCCCAAGATTCCATCCATCAAATATTAGTTGATAAGGCCTTGGCTGGTAAAACAGTTGTTCGATTAAAGGGAGGAGACCCATTTATTTTTGGCCGAGGCGGTGAAGAAGCGGAAGTGCTTGTTCAAAATGGGCTCGAATTTGAAATTGTACCTGGGATTACTTCTGGTATTGCCGCCCCGGCTTATGCGGGAATTCCTGTCACTCACCGTGAATGGAGTCAATCGTTTGCTATGATTACAGGTCACTGTTTGAGTGGCAAACCTAAAAACATTCGTTGGGACCATCTAGCCCATGGTGTCGATACTCTTGCCATTTATATGGGTGTCAAACATCTTCCTTTTATATGCAGCCAACTTATATCATGTGGAAAGGAGTCTCAAACACCTATAGCTGTAATTGAACAAGGGACAACAGGAAATCAACGGACAGTTGTCGGTACACTCGAGACGATTGTTGAAGTTGTAAATGAAAATCGAATCACAAATCCAGCCATGATTGTGATCGGAGAAGTTGTCAAACTATCCGAGAAACTATCCTGGTTTCCGGAAAGTGTTAACAAAGAGATACTTATATAAAAAAATGAGATTGTAAGAGTTTATAATTAAATATTATAGACTCTTTTTTTGTGATAAAATATGATTTTACAATCAGAAAAAAATTCAAAAATCGTCGAACTAAAGATAATTGCCATTGAAATTTGATGGCTTTTTTTCTTTTTCTCTTCATAATAATAATTAATTGATATTCATGAAGGATTAAATATAATTATGTAGAATTGCATAACTAAATATACCTAATTAAGAGGGCGGAATAATGAATAAATCGGGTCAAATTATCCTGGTGCTGATTTCGGTTTTATATAGCAGTTACCAAAAGATTTACGATCATCATCCTTTTTTTTCGATAGACTTTTTTCTTTTTACTCTGATTTCATGGTTAGTGGGTTGGCAATATGATAAAGCTTGCTATTATGAAAAAAAGGCACGTGCTAGTGAGGAGAGCTATAAGAAGTTAATAGATTCATTGCCTGCACCCGTCTATATTACGAGTAATCATAGGTTTTTATATGTAAATAAGGCTGCCATGAACATGATTGGTGCTATCAAACTAGAAGATGTAATGGGGAAATCCATTTTTGAATTTATTATTCCAGACTATAAAAGTCGTTTGCTTGAACGTTTTAATCAAATAAAGAAAGAAAAGCTGCCCGTAAACACAATCGAATACAAAGCAAAACGTTTGGATGGAACACCATTTTTCTTTGAAGTATCTTCCTTGTTTATCGTTTTTGGGGGAAAAGATGCGGTGTTGTCCATTGGCAAGGATATTACTGAAAAAATGGAAGAAACAGAACGTCTACTTCAAAAGTCTGAAAAATTGGCATTATTAGGCCAAATGGCGGCAGGTATAGCCCATGAAATACGAAATCCACTCACATCTATAAAAGGTTTTATCCAACTCTTAAGGACCAGCACTAGGAAAGAGGAATACTTTGATATTCTGTTAACAGAGCTTGACCGGATTAATGATATCGTCGGGGAGTTCCTCGTGCTTGCTAAACCGACAGCTGCCGTTTATATGACACGGGATATAAAGATGTTAATAAAGGATGTTGTCACCTTAATTAACAACCAGTCTCTTTTAAATAATGTTCAAATCTTAGTGGAATTTGACAATGATTTGCCGTTGATTAGCTGCGAAGAAAATCAACTAAAACAAGTTTTTCTAAACCTACTTAAGAATGCGATTGAAGCAATGCCTAAAGGCGGCAATATTAATCTTTTAGTTAAGGAAAAAGAAGAAGGTAAACTCTCAATTCAGATTATTGACCAGGGTGTTGGAATTCCACAAGAACGGATTTCTACACTAGGGGAACCATTTTATACTACGAAGGAAAAGGGAACAGGTCTTGGCCTAATGACTTGCTACAAAATTATCGAAGGCCATAATGGGGAACTAAACATTTACAGTAAAATTAACGAAGGAACCACCATTGAAATAATTTTACCAACAATTACTCAGCCATTATTGAAGATGGAAGTGAGCCATTCATAACGAATGGCTTATTCTATTTATTTGAAAAAATGATAAAATATCATAATAGAGTTAGATGAAAGAAATTAGGAGAGGAATTGTGGGTTCGTTACAATCTAAACAAATGCTTAGTGAAGTTCTTTTTTTAACTATTTTGTTATGTTTATCAAAAGTATAAGGAATTTTAATTAAACTGTGTCGGAGGAATATATGGAAAAGAATAGGTATGTGTTTTGGGGCCTTGTAATATCAACCCTAATATCAGCACTTGATGCAAATATTATGCAAACGGCAAGTCCAACTATAGTGAAACAGCTCGGAGGAATGGAGCTGTTTGCATGGATATTTGTTGTCTATATGTTGGCAAGTACGGTTACGGTTCCGCTTTACGGGAAATTATCTGATATGTATGGTCGGAAAAAGCTGTTAATTATCGCTGTTTCAATATTTACCCTAGGTTCGATTCTCTGTGGATTGGCCAATTCCATTAGTACGCTGATTATTTATAGAGGTGTCCAAGGAATAGGGGCAGGCGGGATGATCCCACTCTCCATGATCATCGTAGGTGATTTGTTTACGATAGAAAACCGCGGGAAAATTCAAGCGGTCTTTAGCAGCATATGGGCAATTTCATCCATCGTTGGACCTGTATTGGGTTCCTTCTTTGTCGAAGCACTAACGTGGAGATGGATCTTCTTTATCAATATTCCCATTGGAATTGCAACGGTTCTTTGTATGATTCCTTATAAGGAAAAAATCGAATTTAAAAAGACCCATATCGACTACAAAGGTTTCTTCTTATTTGGGATTTCGATTACGCTATTATTGTTATCTACGAATGTAAAAAATTCTATTTGGTACATTATCCTTGGGATTATCGGTTTGATTGTCTTCATATTGGTGGAGAGGAAAGAAGCACATCCGTTCTTGCCAGTATCATTGTTTAAAAACAAAGGGATCCTCATGACTAACCTTTTCATGTTATTTTACTGTCTGTCCTTTTTTGGAACATCCAACTTTATTCCATTGTATCTCCAAGAAGGAAATGATATGAGTATTTATAAAAGTGGACTAATTCTTCTCAGTATTGCGGTGGGCTGGATGTTTGGCAGTACCCCGGCAGGGAAGTGGATTATACGCTATGGATATAAAAGCTTATTTATTATCGGAAGCTTGATCACAACTGCCTCAGGCTTAGCATTATACCTATTCATCACTGATTTATCTTATCTCGGTCTGTTTCTAATCTTAACTATCCAAGGAGTTTCCTTTGGCTTATTATTTGCGGTTGGAACGATCGCTTCCCAAGAATTTGCTGAATCCCATATCAAAGGTATGTCTACTTCGCTGCAAATGTTTCTAAAAAACATTGGGACATCGATTGGGGTTACCATCATGGGACTCATCATCAATCAGGCAGCAAGCATCGTTATTGGAATGAAAAACGTGTTTCTTTATGCCCTTTGTTTGAGCTTAATTACGATTGTACTCAGCTTTGTCATTCCTGCTAAAACAACTGCTTTAAGTGAGAGTAAATAGTTTTAAACTTCATGGTGCCTGACACCCAGCAATTGTTGGTGTCAGGCACCTCTTTTTTATTCTTAAGGTTTATTTAAGTATTTCCTTAAACTCTTTTCCCCTTTGGACATAGTGCTCGCTGGACATTTGTAACAAGTCCAGGTCCTTCTGAGTAATTTCGCGGACCACCCTTCCTGGAGAACCCAACACAAGGGAGCGAGGGGGAATTTTTATGCCTCCAGATAGCAGCGTATTGGCTCCTATAATACAATCCTCGCCAACTTCTACATTGTCTAAAAGCGTTGAACCCATTCCAATAATGCATCGATTGGTAAAACAATTTGTATGCACCTATTTAAGTATTGATTTTTTGAAATGCAAAATTTTTTTGCTGTTTTCAATAAATTATATATTTTGCGCAAAATATTTTGGCGCTAATTGAACAAAAAATCCTTTATTCATGCAAAATTAATGTTGGCACGGAACTTGCATATTATTTAACTGTAGCAAACGACAAGGGGGAACAAACATTGAAACCGTATACACATGAACCATTTACAAACTTTGCAGATGAAAAAAATAAACTAGCTTTTCAAGATGCTCTTGCCTACGTTCAATCACAGTTAGGAAAGGATTATCCAGTTGTTATTGGAGGAGAATCAATTACAACAGAAGAAAAAATTATCTCTATTAATCCAGCAAATACAGAAGAAATAATTGGTAGAGTTTCCATGGCCGATCAAGAGTTAGCAGAAAAGGCTATGCATGCAGCATTAACCACATTTGAAACGTGGAAAACATGGAAGCCTGAACATCGTGCCAATATTTTATTCAAGGCAGCTGCAATTATGCGCCGCCGTAAACATGAGTTTTCTGCTTATCTTGTCAAGGAAGCCGGAAAGCCATGGAAAGAAGCAGATGCCGATACAGCAGAAGCAATCGACTTCATCGAATATTATGGCCGTCAAATGCTGAGATTGAAAGAGGGCTCACCAGTACAAAGCCGTGACGGAGAATACAATCAATATAATTATATTCCACTAGGTGTGGGGATTATCATTTCACCTTTTAACTTCCCATTAGCCATTATGGCAGGAACAACAATAGCAGCCATCGTCTCTGGGAATACGGTTCTTCTAAAACCGGCTAACTCAACACCAGTAGTAGCAGCAAAATTCGTTGAGTTGATGGAGGAAGCAGGACTTCCAAAAGGAGTTCTAAACTTTGTTCCAGGCAGCGGCGCACAAATCGGGGATTACCTTGTTGATCATCCAAAAACTCGTTTCGTATCCTTTACCGGTTCTCGTGAAGTTGGCTGCCGCATTAATGAACGTGCTGCCAAGGTTCATCCAGGCCAAAAATGGATCAAACGAGTCATTGCTGAAATGGGTGGTAAGGATACCGTGGTTGTAGATAATGATGCTGATTTAGATTTAGCAGCAGCAAGTATTGTCTATTCTGCTTTCGGATTTTCAGGTCAAAAATGTTCGGCAGGATCTCGTGCAGTTATTCATCAAGATGTCTATGATGTCGTACTTGAGAAGGTAGTTGCTTTAACAAGAACACTAACTCTTGGCAACCCTGAAGATGCAAATTCTTATATGGGACCTGTTATTGATGGCAGATCCTTCAAAAAAATCATGAATTATATTGAAGTTGGCAAGCAAGAAGGACGTCTTATGACTGGCGGCGAAGGCAATGATTCTAAGGGTTATTTCATTCAGCCGACTATTTATGCAGATTTAGATGAAAATGCACGCCTCATGCAGGAAGAAATCTTTGGTCCAGTTCTTGGTATTAGTAAAGCACGTGACTTTGATCATATGATGACCATTGCGAATAACACCGACTATGGTTTAACAGGAGCATTGATTTCGAATAATCGTGAGCATATTGAACGGGCACGCGAGGAATTCCACGTGGGGAATCTTTATTTTAACAGAACTTGTACGGGTGCGATTGTTGGCTATCAACCGTTTGGCGGATTTAATATGTCGGGTACAGATTCCAAAGCAGGCGGTCCTGAATATTTATTGCTTCACATGCAGGCTAAAACAACATCTGAAACGCTATAAAAACTACAGCTTAGATGCCTCGATAGGTGGAGATGAGTTTTACTCCACCTGTCGAGGAAATTTGAAGGAGGAACTATAATGACAGTAACTGAGACAACTAAAACAAATCAAATTATAGAACAAACAGATAAATTTGGTGCAAATAACTATCATCCACTGCCAATCGTTATTGCCAAGGCAGAAGGAGTTTGGGTGGAAAGTCCAGAAGGTAATCGTTACATGGATATGCTAAGTGCTTATTCTGCTGTTAACCAAGGACATCGTCATCCAAAAATTATTCAAGCATTGAAAGACCAAGCAGATAAAGTAACATTAACATCTCGTGCCTTTCACAATGATCAACTTGGTCCATGGTATGAGAAAATTTGTCAGTTAACCAATAAAAATATGGCACTCCCAATGAATACTGGAGCAGAAGCTGTTGAAACGGCACTAAAAGCAGCACGCCGCTGGGGTTATGATGTAAAAGGGATTGCTGAAAATCAAGCAGAAATTATTGCCTGCGTAGGGAATTTCCACGGCCGTACAATGGGTGCTGTCTCCCTATCATCTGACCCGGAATATAAGCGCGGCTTCGGCCCAATGCTGCCTGGAATTAACTTAATTCCTTACGGTGACCTCGAAGCATTGAAAGCAGCGATCACACCAAACACAGCAGCATTTTTAATCGAGCCAATTCAAGGTGAAGCAGGAATTATTTTACCACCAGAAGGATTTTTGAAAGCGGCATCTGATTTATGTAAAGAAAACAAAGTATTATTCATAGCTGATGAGATTCAAGTAGGATTGGCACGTACTGGAAAAATGTTTGCATGTGATTGGGAAGATGTGAACCCTGACATGTTGATCCTAGGTAAAGCACTAGGCGGCGGTGTGTTCCCAATTTCCTGTGTAGTTGCTAATTCTGATGTATTAGGCGTATTCAATCCAGGTTCCCACGGTTCAACGTTTGGGGGAAATCCACTGGCTTGCGCGGTATCGCTTGCAGCATTGGATGTAATTGAAGAGGAAAAACTAGCAGAACGTTCGCTTGAATTAGGTAAATACTTCTTTGAACAATTACAATCTATCGATAATCCAAAAATTAAAACAATAAGAGGCCGAGGTTTATTTATCGGAGTTGAACTTACTGAAGCGGCAAGACCTTATTGTGAGCAGTTAAAAGAAACAGGCTTATTATGTAAAGAAACACATGACACAGTTATTCGTTTTGCTCCACCGCTTACCATTACGAAAGAAGAAATCGATTGGGCTTTTGAAAAAATCAAAACGGTTTTAAGTTAATTTTTAAATAAAAAAACTAATAATCTATTATACGACGGGGTGTCAATCATGTCTGTTAAAGCGATAGTAACTGAAATGGAAAAGGAACAACAAAAAGAACAAGAATCATTAAATTTATTCAAATCAACCCAAACGATTATTCAAAAAGCTTTATCAAAATTGGGCTATAATAGCGAAATGTATGAATTATTAAAAGAACCGATCAGATTGTTAACAGTCCGCATTCCAGTAAAAATGGATGATGGTTCTGTCAAAATATTTACGGGCTATCGCTCCCAGCATAATGATGCGGTCGGCCCAACTAAAGGCGGCGTCCGTTTCCATCCTGAAGTGGATGAAGAAGAAGTAAAAGCGTTGTCCATTTGGATGAGCTTAAAGTGTGGAATAACGAATCTTCCCTATGGCGGCGGTAAAGGCGGTATCATTTGTGATCCGCGAAATATGTCCTTTAGAGAGCTTGAAGGTTTAAGCCGCGGCTATGTTCGTGCGGTCAGCCAAATCGTGGGACCTTCAAAAGACATTCCAGCACCAGATGTTTATACTAATTCACAAATTATGGCATGGATGATGGATGAGTACAGCCGTTTACGTGAATTTGATTCACCAGGATTTATTACTGGGAAACCAATCGTCCTTGGAGGTTCTCAAGGCCGCGAAACAGCGACTGCCCGTGGAGTAACAATCTGTATTGAAGAAGCAGTCAAGAAAATAGGAAAACAGTTGCAAGGAGCCCGTGTAGTCATTCAAGGCTTTGGGAATGCGGGAAGTTATTTGGCCAAATTTATGCATGATGCAGGTGCTAAGGTTGTGGCTGTATCCGATGTGTATGGCGCAATATACGATCCAAACGGACTTGATATTAATTACTTGCTTGATCGAAGGGATAGCTTCGGTACATTCTCTCAACTATTTAAGAATACGATCACAAACCAAGAGCTACTTGAATTAGAGTGTGATATTCTAGTGCCGGCAGCTATCTCGAACCAAATCACAGCCAAAAATGCTGCTAATATTAAAGCAGCGATTGTAGTGGAAGCAGCGAATGGTCCGACAACACTCGAAGCAACAAAGATTCTAACCGAGCGTGGTATTATCCTTGTTCCTGACATCCTTGCAAGTGCAGGCGGGGTAACTGTATCTTATTTTGAATGGGTGCAAAATAATCAAGGTTATTATTGGACGGAGGAAGAAGTAGAAGAAAAGCTGAAGAAGGTAATGGTCAACTCTTTCGAGAATATCTATCAAACTTCTAAAACACATCAAGTAGACATGCGTTTAGCAGCTTATATGGTGGGAATAAAGAAAGTTGCTGAGGCCTCTCGTTTCAGAGGATGGGTATAAAAGGAATAGAGTAATCTTTAAATGATTGAAATCTCCCTACAAGGATGGTCGGAAAAATCTCTATCTGTTCTATGACTGTACGAAATTAAAAAAGGAGTGACGAAAATTGTCAGTAGTGGTGGAAGAAGTTATTTTCAGTCCATGTTCTGGGATCGTAGAAACTGTTTTAACAGAGGAAAACGACCATGTATATGAGTGGGAAAAACTATTTTTAATAAAAACCCAGAACGGTAGAATTGAAGAGATTTCGATCGGGATCAGCGGGTATATCACATCTTTACCTATTAAGAAGGGCCAAGAAGTTACTACTCAAACAGTCCTAGCAACCATCCAAGATGATTTGTTAATTACAGGATCAGATTAAGGAATTCGATATACTTTTAAAAAACTCTTTCCGTTTATTTGGAAAGAGTTTTTGCATGAGTACCGCCGCCTAGTGGTAAAATATTGTTTATATAATGATTAAGCCTTGGGATAGGAGGTTGAATTTTGAATATTAATTTGAAGGATTTTCAACAATTAACAGATTATGACAATGTTTTAGTTGTAGATGAAAATGGGATTATTATCTTTAATGATTTAGCGGATTTAAATGTACTAAAAGAAATCGGCCTTAGACCTGAAGAATTTATGGGAAAGCATGTAACCTCCTCTTATAAGAACCTTTCGCATGAAAATAGTACCATTATGAACGTTTTAAAAAATGGAAAAGCGGTATGCAATGTAAAACAAGAGCTAATCATGAAAAATGGAAATCTATTTGTTACGATAAATTCTACCTATCCAATTAAAGATAATGAAAAAATAATTGGGGCAATTGAATTCTCAAAACACTTTTATACAAAAGAAAACATCCAATCCTTGGACAAATTTGCAAGTCATAAGGTTTATCGAAGAAACAATACCATCTACACCATTGATAATATCATTAGTGTCAATCCAAAGATGGAAGTAATTAAAAATAAAATTAAAAAAATTGCTATGACAAATTCAACTGTATTGATCAACGGTAAAACAGGCACAGGAAAAGAAATGATTGCACAGTCGATCCATAATTTGAGCGATCGTTATGGAGGACCATTTATTTCACTAAACTGTGGTGCGGTTCCGCCAAACCTATTAGAAAGTACTTTGTTTGGCACGGTAAAAGGGAGCTTTACTGGTGCGATCGCTATGACAGGATTATTCGAACAAGCAGAAGGCGGCACATTGTTTTTAGATGAGATTAATTCCTTAGATTTTTATCTTCAAGTAAAACTTCTTAAAGCTATTGAAGAAAAGGTTATTAGAAGAATAGGTGGAGATAAAAATATTAGTGTCGATATTCGAGTGATTTCAGCAACAAATGAGGACCCAGATGTTTTAGTTACAGAAAAACGGTTAAGAGAGGATCTTTTTTATCGATTGGGAGTTGTCCAGATTGATTTACCAACCTTAGCGGAACGAAAAGAAGATATAGAAAAGCTGCTCGAATATTATATCGATTTTTATAACAATAATATGAATATTTATATTGAAGGGTGTCAGCCTGAGGTTATTGAGTGTTTTAATAGGTATCCTTGGCCAGGGAATATAAGAGAATTAAAAAATGCGGTTGAAACGGCATATAATAATGTTTCTACCAATCATATCACGATAGAGGATATTCCAAAAAGAATGAGGGAATATCACGAATCACCTACAAGTGATCAAATGGATAATAAGATCGAATCCTTAAAAGAAGCGGTAGAACAATTTGAAAAAGAGCTGATAATGAAAGAACTTAGCAGCACGAATGGAAAATTAACAGAAACGGCCAAACAATTGGGTCTATCGAAACAACTATTAAAATATAAAATCGAAAAGTACCAACTAGGATAAACGGTCATATGATATCAATGAAAAACAAAAAGGGACGGCCACGGATTGTATAAAATCTGTGGCTGTTTTTTTGATTCAAATGAAAAACTAGTTATTTGTCGTTAAAAATATTTTACGAATAAGTAAAAATTTTTACACTAAAAAGAAAGATAGTTGAAAAAAACAAAAGGTATTATCAGAAAATTCTAAGGGTAAAAAATAATTTATGTTTTAAAATTTTGGGAGAGTTCTAAATGATTTTTAGCATTTTAGTAGCATAGATTAGCCAATCCTAATTGACTAAATAATTTAAATATTATAAAAGTTGGCATAGGAATTGCATTAATAAATAGTAAGTATGTAAAAGTCCTCATGTTGATAAGGAGGTGTTTGGAAAAGTAATCAACTGCAAAACCACAGTTGATAAGAATTTATAACTAATTTCCATCGTTTCGTAGAAAGGGGGAGCAAAAAATGATTCAATTGAAAAATTTGGTAAAATCCTTTGGCTCATTAACCGTATTAAAGGGTGTCGATTTAACGGTTAATGAAAAAGAAGTAGTTGTATTAATAGGGGCAAGTGGCTCGGGAAAAAGCACTTTACTCCGTTGTCTAAATTTTTTAGAAGTATATGACGACGGGGAGATTCAGATTGAAGGAGAACCAATCGACCCTAATAAAACAAATCTGAATAAAGTCCGTGAAGAGGTTGGCATGGTTTTTCAACACTTTAACTTATTTCCTCATAAAACAGTTCTAGAAAATATTATTGAAGCACCCATCTTTGTGAAAAAGAGAAAAGTGGACGAGGCAAAGCAGCACGCCTATGAATTACTAGAAAAAGTAGGATTAAGAGATAAAGCAGATGTCTATCCAGATAGCTTGTCAGGCGGGCAAAAGCAAAGGGTAGCAATTGCGAGAGCACTTGCGATGAAGCCGAAAATCATGCTCTTTGATGAACCAACGTCAGCCCTAGATCCTGAGTTAGTTGGCGAGGTGCTGCAAGTTATGAAGCAATTAGCAAATGATGGGATGACGATGGTGGTCGTTACCCATGAGATGGGTTTTGCACGTGAGGTTGCAGATCGGGTGGCTTTCATGCATGATGGACAAATTTTGGAGCAAGAGCATCCGAACAATTTCTTTGATCATCCGCAAAACGAGCGAACAAAACAGTTTTTAAATAGCATTTTAAAATAAATAAAAGAAAACAGGGGGCAATAAAATGAAAAAGAAAACGATTCTCCGTTTAATGTCAGCTATATTAATGATTTCCATCGTTCTTGCGGGATGTGGTTCAGCGAAGGAAACAAATACTCCTGAGAAAAAAGAAGAATTCGTTTATGCCATGAGCGGTTTATTTAAGCCTTTCAATTATAAGGAAGATGGGAAACTAACAGGTTTCGATGTTGAAATTGGTGAAGCATTGGCTAAAAAAATGGATATGAAACCAAAAGCAATCACCTTTCCATTTGAGACTATTATTCAAGGACTTAGAGATAAAAAATTTGATGCAATCCTTGGAAGTATGACAGTAACGGAAGAACGTCAGAAAGCTGTAGATTTTACGAATCCCTACTACAAATCTGGTTCAAGAATTTTTATAAGTGCTAACAATACTGAAATTAAGTCGAAAGCAGACTTAAAGGGTAAGAAAATTGGGGTTACACCAGCAACAATCTATGAAAAGCTAGCAAAAGAGCTAACCGAACAGGATAAAGTCATGGTTTATTCTCAAGGGGATATGACTGCTTTAATGGACTTAGCGACAGGACGTGTTGATGCAGTTATCTGTGATGATATTTTTGGTAAAGTGGGCATTACTCAAGGTGACTTAAAAATTAAGGCAGTAGATGAATTACTACAAGTAGATAATCAAGCCATCGCAACGAACAAAGAAGATAAAGAACTAACTAATAAAATCAACAAAGCATTGGACGAAATCATTGCAGATGGAACTTATGAAAAGATTAGTAAAAAGTGGTTTGGCTACAATCTTATGGAAACAGAGAAATAATGCAGGTTGAATCAAAAAATAATAATTAATCTGTTGACTGGATGGGATTTGACATGCTAGAAATTTTTCAATCAAACTATAGTTCACTATTTGAAGCATTATTAGTAACAATGAAGGTAACCGTTAGTTCACTTATATTAGGAAGTATTATCGGCCTTGTGTTTGCCTTCTTTTCACTCTCTAATATTAAATTCCTAAACCTCATTGCGCAAGGTTATTTAATCCTCGTTCGTGGAACGCCTATGATAGTCCAAATCTGTATTCTCTATTTTGGAATTTCGTCCATCTTAACGTTACCGCAATTTTGGGCGGGGGTCATCGCCTTATCCGTTCACAATGGGGCATATATATCGGAGATCTTCCGCGGTGCCATTCAATCGATTGATAATGGTCAGATGGAAGCAGCACGCTCTCTTGGGATGACTTACAAGTTAGCGATGCGAAGAATTATTTTACCGCAGGCCTTCAAACGGGCTATACCCTCACTTGGAAACCAATTTATCCTATTGCTGAAAGAATCAGCACTAGTGGCCTATATTGGTATGACAGATTTATGGGGTGCTACGATGTCAATTGCTGGAGCCAATTACCGGCCATTGGAAACCTACATGGTAACTGGCTTATTTTATCTTATTCTTGTTGGGATATTCACTTATATATTCCATAAATTGGAGGTGAAATACAGCCCAGACACAAAGAACAAGGTAAAAGCTACGCGTGCCGTAAGTTCCAAATCGACAAGCATTATTGAGCAATAGAGTTTGAAGCTAAGAAAATCATAGTCATTGGATTGTTAGTCCCAATGACTATGAATAGAAAAATGTCCTCTTATCCGTGGGCATTTTTTATTGTGTGGGAAGTCCTTGATCTTTTTTTTATGGTAAAAATACTTTTACGAAATAAAAAAATTTTTACCATTATCGTTTCTCGGTTTGATTTATACCGATTGTTGCCATGGTCGTTTCCGTCCCTCGAACGGCTGCTACCACTCATGAAATAGGCGTTCATACACTATTTCCGCATTTTCCTGCGGTTGGAACGATGATTATCTTCTTTGCCCTTAATTATTATTTTGCCAATGACCGATCAAATCTTATCGATAAAGTGGGAAAAGTGCTGACACCTGGATTATTAGTTATTTTATTATTCATCATCTTTAAAGGTACATTCGATCCAGTTGCAGCACCGATTGATACAAAACTTCCAAACGCATTTTCTAATGCTTTTACTGGTGCCTATCAGACGGGTGACCTTTTTACTGGTCTACTTTGTGCCTCAGTATTTATCGGAGCTGTTGGTAACAGAGGGTATAAGGAGGAAGACATAGAAATGGATTTAAGTGCGTAACTGATAAATTATACAATCAATGCAACTTGCTAAATTTTCAGAAAAGGGAGAAAGAGAAAACAATGACTATCAATAAAAAGACTGAGTGTACCTATATTAATGGAAAGATTTTTACAGCTAATCCTGATAAACCGCATGCAACCGCGATGATCGTTCGTGGTGGTAAGGTAGCATGGATTGGCAGTCAAACTGATTTAGAAAAAATTGAAGGTGAATGTGTCGATCTCCATGGCCTTAGGGTGCTGCCAGGCTTAATCGATGCTCATCTACACCCATTGTACCTTGCTAATGCATCCAAGCATATAGCTTGTACGCCTCCGCTTATTCATTCCATTGAAGATTTAATTAAAGAGGTTAGAAGTTTGCGCGGTGCTCAAGGGAAGGATAAATGGGTTGAAGGCTGGGGATATGATGAAGGAAAGTTGCTGGAAAGACGTTCACCCACACGCTGGGATTTAGACCAAGCTGCTGCAGACGTACCTGTTATTATTACACGGACGTGTGCACATATTGTGGTTGTTAACAGCAAGGCTTTGGAATTAGCAGGAATTACAAGGGATACACCTGAAGTGCCAGGCGGTCAGATTGACAGGGATGAAGACGGTGAACCCACTGGCATTTTACGTGAGAATGCCAAGGACCTTGTCACTCGGATTATGCCTGTGAAAACACTCGAAGAGAACGCTGAAATACTTTCCGAGTTAAGTAATGTGCTGCTCTCACATGGAATTACAGCGATCACCGATGCAATGGGTAGAACGGAACCAACTGATTATTTGGAAATGTACAATGATGCAGTCAAAAAAGGACTAAAGCAACGTACAGTACTCTACTATATTTGGGAAGATTTAAAGAAACAACCGATCTTGGAAAACGAAAAAACTAGCCTTGAAAACCAAATCCATATTGGCGGGGTTAAGTTATTCTCAGATGGAAGTGTATCCGGCCAAACCGCATGGGTAAATCCGCCTTTCTTAGGTGAGGGGGAGAATTATGGGATCCAAATGACAACCGAGGAAGAATTATTGGCGGCGGCAGAGGCAGCAGAGCAAAACAATGTTCAGCTAGTTGTTCATGCCATGGGTGAGCAGGCAATTGATTTAATTGTTGACACATTTTATGGTAAACAAGGCTGGCTAAAAGATGCCCCTTCGATAAGGATTGAACATGCAGCAATGCCAACACTGCAAGCATTAAAACGTGCAGCTGAAACCGGAATAGCTTTTGTTACCCAGCCAATCTTCTTGTTTGCAGAAATTGAAAGCTACCATAATAACCTAGGTGCCGAGCGGACAAAGAAGACCTATCCTGTAAAGTCAATGCTAGAAGTAGGAATCAAGATTGCCTTTTCATCTGATGCACCTGCGACCGCATGGGCCGATCCGGTAAATCCATTTGTAGGAATTAAAGCTGCTGTTACACGCCGGGCCTATGACGGGAAAGACACGGGGCAAGAACAAAAAGTAGATTTAGAGACAGCCATCATTCTTTACACTAGGGCCGCTCAAGAAATTACCCGCATTCCGAGGGTTGGGCAGCTTGCACCAGGCTATCATGCCGATTTTATTATACTTGACCAAGATATCTTTGAAGTGAGCCCTGTGAAGATTGATGAAATACAGGTAGTGGAGACATTTATGGGCGGAAAATCCGTTTATCAAAAAGGGGCAGCAGCTTTATATGAATAGAGTTCGAATTGGTCGTAATTCCCAGATTCTATCTCTAAAGAAGATAGAATCTGGCTTACCTCCATTTCTAATTCCATAACATATTAGTTTTACACATTTTTTTCAATATGGTAAAACTGAAATATAATGAAGGAAGGGGAGAATATTATGACAAAGTCAATTTTTACAAATGGGACAATCTATACTTTGGACGCGAATCAACCAGTAGTGGAAGCCATTGTCGCTGAGAATGGAAGAATCATAGATATAGGGTCTCACCACGAAATGAGCCTACAATGGGGCAGAAATGGATCAAACATTATTGATTTGCAGGGGAAAATGGTTACCCCCGGATTGACTGATAGCCACCTGCACCTTTCTGGTGTGGCGTTCAACTTTTTAGACCTTGATTTAACCGGTGTAAAGTCAAAAAGCGAAATGCTTGATAAAATTAGGGAAAAGGCGAATACCGTTGCGCCTGGAAAGTGGCTTGTCGGAATGGGCTGGGATGAAAATCTCTTTACGGAAGGAACTATTCCTACCATAGATGAGTTAGACGTTGTTACACCGCACTGTCCTGTTTATCTAAAACGGATTTGTCACCATACATTTTTAGTGAATAGCAAGGCACTTGAAATGAGTCAGTATTATCCGGAGATTCCTATTCCAACCGGCGGAACAGTTGTACTTGATCCGATTACCAAAAAGCCGACAGGGATGCTGCTCGAATCGGCTTCCCAGCTAATAACAAAATACATCCCGGAACGAACCTATCAAGAGTTAAAGGATGGCTTACAGCAAGCGATGCAATTTGCGGTGAAGAAGGGACTAACAAGTGTACATACCAATGATCCTGCTTATTTAGGCGGTCTGGATTCCACGTATAAAATGTATGATGAATTAATTAACCAGGAAGGCCAAGGTTTACGCTGTAATCTGCTCATTGATTACCCCTATCTTAATCTATTGAAAGAAAGAGGAATGTATGCTGGCTATGGAAATGACAAACTACAAATAGGAGCGATAAAAATTTTTGCTGATGGAGCATTTGGGAGAAGAACGGCGCTCCTATCAGAGCCCTATCACGATAACCCGAGTCAGTTTGGAGATGCCATGTATGACCAAGAAACCCTTTATAGAGTGGTTAAAGAGGTACGAGAACACGCCATGCCACTAGCTGTCCATACGATTGGAGACAAGGCTTTAGAAAATATTTTAGATATACTGGATCAATTTCCAAAAGTGGACTACCGTGATCGGATTATTCACACATCCCTGGTTCGGAATGATTTAGTTCAGCGATTAGTAGATATGAGCCGGATTGCTGATATTCAACCAAGGTTCGTGGTGGGTGATTATCCATGGGTGAAAGAAAGAGTAGGCGAAAAGAGGGAGCCCTTTTTATATGCATGGAAAACGTTACTTGAATCGGGCGTTTTGTGTGCTGGCGGTTCCGATGCACCCGTTGAACCTATAGACCCTCTTCTTGGTATTCATGCTGCGGTTACCCGTAGAACTCCTGGGGATCTACATGAAGGCTGGAATGCCGAAGAGAAACTCTCAATGCTTGAAGCCGTTAAGCTTTTTACAGTTGGGGGTGCATTCGCTACCAATGAAGAAAATCTTAAAGGGACGATTTCAAGAGGTAAGCTAGCGGATCTAACGGTTTATTCTAATAATTTATTTACAATAGAGAATCCTGACGAACTACTCAAAACTGAGATTGATATGACGATCATCGGTGGCGAAATAAAATATAAAAATTAAGGGAATGAAATAGGCGAAAGAACCCTAAAAACAATGTAAGCGCTTTATAATTAACAAAATAATTAAAATAGTCAAAAAATATTGACAAGTTATTTTTTCAATGGTACCCTTATAAAAATTGAAGATGAATCAATGATGAGAAGAGTAGATTAGGCCCTTGTTCTACAGAGAGTCGACAGTTGCTGAAAGTCGATGTCAGGACGTATTCGAAGATCATCTCGGAGATGTGTAGCTGAAACTGTTAAGTAAGCTAGACCGGAAATTCCGCCGTTACAATGGAACACGTACTTAGAATGGTACGTTGATCGAGAGCCGCAGTGTTTGTTTGTTGCGGAAGTAGGGTGGTATCGCGAGTTAACTCGTCCCTATACTATGGGGGCGAGTTTTTTGTGTTTAAAAAATGTATTTATTCTTATGAAAATTTCTTTATGGATGCAAAAAATTAGGAGGGAAAAGGAAGATGAATCAACAAGTTGATAAGAAAGTGTTTAATGTGGAGGATATTATTATTGCCAGCCATACCATTAAGGATGTTATTTCACCAACTCCCCTGCAATACAATCACTTGTTGTCAGAACGATACGGCTGCCATGTCTACTTAAAACGAGAGGATTTACAAAGCGTTCGTTCCTTTAAAATCCGCGGGGCATATAATCGAATTAAGAAACTTAATGAAGATGAGTTAAAGAATGGAATTATCTGTGCAAGTGCAGGAAACCATGCGCAGGGGGTTGCTTATTCTTGTCATCTCTTAAATATTCATGGGAAAATCTTTATGCCAAGTACAACACCAAAGCAAAAGGTAAAACAAGTTAAATTTTGGGGAAAAGATGATGTTGAGATTGTTTTGGTTGGGGATACCTTTGACGATGCTTATGAAAAAGCAAGGGAATGCAGTCAAGAGGAAAATCGGACATTTATTCATCCTTTTGATGATCCCGATGTGATTGCTGGACAAGGGACGGTTGCCGTTGAACTGCTCAATGATTGCCCTGAAAAAATTGACTATCTGTTTGCCGCAATTGGCGGAGGAGGGCTTTTGTCTGGGGTCGGCACGTATTTAAGGCACTATTCTCCAGAAACGCAATTAATTGGTGTCGAGCCACAAGGTGCACCTGGTATGAAGGAATCATTTTTAAAAGGGGAAGTTACCTCATTGAAAGAAATTGACCCGTTCGTGGATGGCGCAGCTGTGAAGACGGTGGGATCAATGACCTTTAGCATTTGCAAAGAAATCGTTGATGATATTCTTGTTGTTCCGGAAGGAAAGGTTTGCACAACATTATTATCGTTATACAATGAAAATGCCATCGTTGTGGAGCCGACTGGAGCCCTTTCTGTAGCAGCCTTGGATATGTATGCAGATGAAATTAAGGGCAAAACTGTTGTCTGTATCGTAAGTGGCGGTAACAATGATATTGGTCGGATGCAGGAAATCAAAGAGCGCTCAAAAATTTATGAAGGACTGCAGCATTATTTTATTGTCCAATTCCCGCAACGCCCGGGTGCGTTACGTGAGTTTTTGGATGATGTCCTTGGACCAAACGATGATATTAGCCATTTTGAATATACGAAAAAGAATAATCGAGAAACAGGTCCAGCCTTGGTTGGAATTGAACTAAAGGATAAGGAAGACTACACACCATTGATTGAACGAATCAAAGCGAAGGGCTTTTTATATCGCGAAGTCAATAAAGATAGTACTCTGTTTCAAATGCTGGTTTAGTTATCTAATGCTATTAAAAAGGTCGAAACTCATCGGTTTCGACCTCTTTTTGTCATTTAATCTATACTAAAAGCAATTTCTTAACTGAATTTAAGTAATAGACTCTTAACAAATGATGCAATTACTGTATAATATTATTTGTCAATGATAGAAACAATCAAATAAGTAATGAACACTTAATTATTATATGGAACATGACTTGAAGTAGATCTAGTTTCATATTAATAATTTTGTGTAGATTCAAAAGCGGAAAGAGAGTGTTCATAATGGGACGTAAGTGGAACAATATTAAAGAAAAGAAAGCTTCAAAGGATGCAAATACAAGCCGTATTTATGCGAAATTTGGGGTTGAAATCTATGTAGCTGCTAGACAGGGTGAACCAAATCCTGAATCGAATCAAGCTTTAAAATTTGTTTTAGAGCGTGCAAAAACATACAATGTACCCAAACATATTATTGACCGAGCAATTGAAAAAGCTAAGGGCGGTTCTGAGGAAAGCTATTCTGAACTTCGATATGAAGGCTTCGGTCCAAACGGGTCGATGGTTATTGTTGATGCCCTGACAAACAACGTGAACCGCACGGCTTCCGATGTACGTGCTGCATTTGGTAAAAACGGCGGAAACATGGGAGTAAGTGGATCAGTTGCTTATATGTTTGATGCAACCGCTGTTATCGGCGTCGAAGGAAAAACGGCGGACGATGTACTTGAATTGTTGATGGAAGCAGATGTTGACGTACGAGACATTATTGAAGAAGATGAGTCGGTGATTGTTTATGCTGACCCAGAACAATTCCATGCCGTGCAGGAAGCATTCAAAAATGCGGGGATTACTGATTTTACTGTGGCTGAACTAACGATGCTTGCGCAAAATGAAATCGCCCTTCCTGAAGACGCACAAGCTAAATTCGAGAAAATGATTGATGTATTAGAAGACCTAGAAGACGTTCAACAAGTCTACCATAACGTTGATTTAGGTGAGTAAATATGAAAGCAGACCTTTGTAGGTCTGCTTCTTTTATATTTAGTGGTGTCAGGCACCATTTTTATAACTGTGATTACCGTTTAACAGCAGATAAAATAAAAATAGTTGAAATAATTGAAATGGAACCAATCCATTCGGCAGAGCCGAATGATACTTGGAGCCAGGCTACGGCTAAAAAGGCCGCTGATAATGGCTCAACACAAGCGAGAAGACTTGCTTCAGAAGCACGAATGTATTTCAGGCTTTCCATAAAACAAAAAAAGGCGATTAATGTACCGAAAATAATCACAAAAACTACAGCTAGAAAGGACGTTAAGCTCCAATGGCCTTGAAACTTCCATGGAGGATGAATCAAGCTAAAGCCAATCCCACCGATCATCATTCCCCAACCAACAGTAAGAAGCGACCCCCATTTATTCAACAAACTTCCAGGATAGAGTGTATAAAAAGCGAGTGCAAAAGCAGATAGAATTCCCCATGTAAAGGCAGAGGATGAAATGGAGAGTGAATGGATATTACCCTTCGTCACGAGTAGAAAGGTTCCGAAGATGGCTAATCCAATCGCAATTACTTCATGTATTTTAGGTAACTCCTTTGCACGAAAACTTAAATAACAGACAATGATTACTGGTGCCAGGTACTGCAAAATGGTTGCCGTTGCTGCATTTCCTTGTTCGATAGCAGCGAAATACGTATATTGTACGCCAAACATGCCAATTACACCAAAGATTACTAGACGGAAGATATCCTGTTTATTTCTCCAAATGGCCCAGATATTCTGTTTACCCACTGTATGAGAAAAAAATAACAAGCCAAAACCTGAAAAAATCAGCCTGTTAACAACTAGCCAGTTGGTACTAAATCCTTGTTGATGAAATAAGTATTGAGCGACAGTTCCTGAAACACCCCAAAATGTTGCAGCAATCAATACTAAAAAAATGCCTTTTATCCTTGGGGAGGACATTACTGCTACTTGCGAATTCATTTGATCCCTCCATTATGAAACAATACTAATATCTTAATTTTTTAAATATAACAATGATTATATCACTTTTTAGGAAACAGTTTAAAAAACTTAAGGAAAAATCAATTTTAATCGAAGGATTATGGGAGGGAAGTAGCGAATAAAGAAAATATATGTAAGAAGTTGAGAGGAGAAGAGAATTTATGGTCTATAAGAAAGCTGGTCATGCAGATTTGATGGATCAAATAGTAAGTGATTCCCAATTAGCTGAGGAAATCAAAAAGCACCCACGATTCGGCAAACCCATTCCATCCCTTCTATTTTCTGGGGATGTCTATTTCAATTTCCTCAACACAGCTAGCGATGCTGGTTATCTCCCGCCATTTGTAATTTTACAAAAGGAAATCAGACTTGAGATTTCTAAAGCCATAACATTAAAAGAACTAGAATCCGCTGAATTTGAAATAATGAACTTGATAGATGCCATTAATGAAAGAATCCTGAAATATAACTCGATTTGTCCTCCAAAGATGAAAAAAGGAAAAATTGATTTTGACAATATTGATAATCAATATAAAATTTGGGAATAAAAATATAAACATTACCAGACTTACTGGTATAAGACGTCTTTTCGCTTTATCCCTTTAAAGTATGATATTATTCTAATAATACGTTAGGGAAAGGATGTATAAGATGTCATTGGAAAGTGTGAAGGCCCATTTTAAACAATGGGATCGTGATGAAGATGTAATGGAATTTGATACCTCGAGTGCCACAGTGGAACAGGCTGCCGAGACCATTGGAGTAGCTTCAGCTCGAATTGCGAAAACTTTATCTTTTAGAGGGAGCGAGGAAAAAGCTATTTTAATTGTTGCTGCAGGTGATGCAAAAATTGATAATAAGAAGTTTCGTCATCAATTCGGCTTCAAAGCAAGGATGCTCTCACCAGATGAAGTTCTCGAACAAACTGGTCATGCCATTGGCGGTGTTTGTCCGTTTGGGCTGAATAATGAGCTTGAAGTCTATTTGGATGTATCAATGCAGCGCTTCGAGACAGTTTTCCCCGCCTGTGGCAGCACGAACTCTGCAATCGAATTAACGAAAGATGAATTATATCAGTATTCATTTGCTAAAGAATGGATTGATGTTTGCAAAGGGTGGGGACAAGACGAAGAGCAAGCAAAATTAAGTCAGCAAATCGAGGCTTAACGGTAACTTTAGGAAGCGTATGATGCCCTTATAAAAAATTCAAAATAACCAAAAAAGGACCGGGCAAATTTGCCCGGTCTTCCTTATTAAACCCAATTACATTACGCTTTCGCCATTATCATAATTAAATAGCCATTCAATTCCAAACTTATCTTTTAAGGAGCCGTAGCATTTGCTCCAGAATGTTTCTTGAAGCTCCATGACTACCGTGCCGCCTTCTTGAAGTTTGTTAAAATAAGATTTAATTTTATCCAAGTCCTTATTTACAATAGCAAGGCTAATGTTGGTACCTGCTACAAAAGGCATTCCAGGAAAAACATCAGAGAACATGACGTTGCTTCCATCAATGTTCAGTCGTGTGTGCATAACCAAGTTTTTTGCTTCTTCTGGAAGTTGATATTCTGGGTTCGGAGGGACTTCCCCGAAAGTCATAATTTGTGGTTTTTCTGTACCAAAAACCTCTGCGTAAAACTCTGCCGCCTCACGACAGTTTCCATTAAAATTAAGATAAACATCAACAGACATTTGCGATAACCCCTTTGTAAATAAACGTCAATGGTAATTGTACCACTAACTGGAACAATATCAAATTCTTAGGAGGACCTATCTTCAATCAGACTACTATAAATAATTTTTAAACCGCGGGAATACAATTTACAATAATCATATTTTGAATTTTTCAGTTTGAAAGAGGGTATTGGGTGATGAAATTCAAAATACATCGATGTAATTGTCGAAAACTTTGGTCTGTTCAAACCAGAAAAACAAAGTTTACCGCATGTTCCGTTCTTCTAGATGGCAGTTGGAGCACTGAATTAAAGCCCGAAAGGAAATATAACCCAAAAGGATTTGTTACCACACATGGAAAACAAGATATCATTGTGAACCCGCCAATAGAAGTCGTTGAGAAATATGAAAAAATAGCAAAACTGATTTATGACAAAAAAAATGTTAATTTCAACGTGAACGAAGGGGAATCTTTATTTTTTGCCGAAGATGGAACTTGTTATATTCTTAAAAAGTTAATGAATTGAAGGAAACCTAATACACCAAATGCTTTTGAACAAAATCCTCAATTTCGTCAATCGCCTGTTGACCTTCTGGAAAAGCAAACGTTTGAAAAACATGCCACATTTCATCCCATACTTTAAAAGTAACTTCAACATCTTTATTGCTTCCTAAATTCCTCCATTAATTTACAACGTTTTTATGAACAAAGACCCCTGCATCAAAAGGGTAGATGAGGGGTCTTTATCATACTTATCTTGGTGTGATTGGTTTCACTGAAATAGCAGGGGAGCTAGTCGATACTATGCAGCCCTCTAAATGATCGGGATTTAATAAGCCTAGGTTAAGAGCGGCTTTGATTTTTACATCATCTGGTTTTTTCACGACTTGGATAAGTTCATTCATCTGTAATTCTTCTAATCTTTTAATGGTTTCAACCTCGTCATATTTTTCTGTTTTTCGTATTTGCCGTTGAAGCTTATAGCCGCTTATGGTAATTTCACCTTTATGATTAGATCCTACTAGATTATTAAAGTAATTTTGAAAGGCATCCTTTAATTCATTCATTTCCATTTCTATTTCTTTTTTCTGTTTATTCAGTTCGTAATACTTAACCAACATTTCTCCTGTGATCAAGTTCTCCATGTCCTCGCCTCCTGTTGCGAACGTATATTCCTATTTTATGTTTTCCTCTTCAAAAAAATGACCTATTCACCTAAAGCTGTGAAGAATATCTTTTGACAGTTTTTTGATGATTGTAGTTTTATCTGTCTTGGTGTCAGGCACCAGCGAAAAATGTGTGGAAAGAAAAAACATTTGCTTTCTTCTGTAGATAATGGCAAGCTATATTATGATTAAAAACTTTAATGGAAAGTACAAATAGGTGATTAAGATGATTGAGATTAAGACTTCGAAGCTTAGTGATGGGGAATTAAATAGAGGGGTATTTGCGACTCGTGATATTGCAAAAGGGGAGCTGATCCATGAAGCACCCGTTATTCCTTATCCTAATGAGGAGCATGTTCATATAGAGAAAACACTGCTTGCTGATTATGCATTTGAATATGGGATTAACCACACCGCACTTCTTTTAGGATACGGGATGTTGTTTAACCATTCATATGAGCCCAATGCTACATATGAAATTAACTTCCCGAATCACACGTTTGATTTTTACGCGTACAAGGATATCAAAGCAGGGGAAGAAATCCTTATTAACTATAATGGTGAAGAGGATAATAATGATCTACTTTGGTTTAATAAAGATGAATCCGAAAGTGAATAAATGAAAAAAGGATAGATAAAGGCAGGTTATCTGCTTTATCTATCCTTTTTCTTTACAAAAAACTCACTCAGTTAAAAAAGTCTTATAGTGGAATCCAAATAGAAAATTAAGTATCTTTACCATAGTATTTATAAAGGAATAATCATAGGACTTTAGAAATAATATGTCATAGGGCATGTTTATTTTTACCTGTGAGATTGCCAGTAGGCCTCTATTTCCAATATGAAGGCAATCCCGTGGAAACCAAAAAAGGGGTGGCAGGTTGAAAAAGATTTTTGGTTTGGGATTATTTATTTTAATGATTGGTTTATTGAGTGCCTGTAATGATGATAACACATCAAAAGAACCGTCTAGTAAACCAACAAGTGAAACCGCTAGCACGGTTGCAGGGGATGACATCTTTCAAAAAAGCTGTATTACCTGCCATAGTTCGGGTGACATTACTGGTGGTCAAGTAAAACTGGATTCAACGAAAATTCATGCCGATTTTCAAAAGAAAGAGGATCTTTATAGTTTTGTAGAAAAGAAGATGCCTAAGTCCGCTCCAGGTTCATTATCAAAAGAACAATATGATGCCGTTGTTAATTATTTATGGGATCAAAAGGAATAGTAAATGAAGGAAGATAGTAGTCCGGAGGAACCTCCGGGCCATTTTTTCATTCTCTCTTGAAGTGGTTCGTTTCAATTAATTGAAATATTTGGTATTATAAGAAGTGTCCCTAAATCGACCTCATCCATTACCAGCAATTATGCAAAATCGGATGGAGCGAAGGATATTTGTAATATTGCCTCACAGCTAGTGATATCCCTTTGGCAATATTTGTTGCCATAGTGAAAATTAGATGCAGATTCGTGGAAAGGAGAGAGCATTCCAATCGCGGATCATTTTCCTGCACAACCCCCATAATGCTGCAATCTCCCATCGGAGGAAGTTTTTTTCCTAATCCCGCTCCAGGCAACAATGAACCGTCACGAACAACAATAGTGTTAACGATTCTTTCAGACCCTAGAACACTATCAATGGCAATGACAAAACTATTTTGGGGCAGGGTCCGAGAAACCTGTGGGATAAGCGTTTGTGCATCTAAGGGAGATTCAAGGTTTCCGATTACTGATAAGTGTTTGGGGTATAGATTATGTAGTAAGGTACCTACAAATGGACCTAGACTGTCACCACTTATGACATTTGAACCAATCCCTATTACGTAAATATGTTCTGTGCCTTCCGGAATTAGAGAATGTAATCTGTCTCGAATGAATAGTGGTGCTAGCCTATCATTAAAAGGAATAATTCTTTCAGACAAAGCGTGCCTTACGTCTATAGAAGCGTTCATGTCTATTTACCCCCAAGCAAAATTATTCTACAGAGTTGAACAAACGACCAAATATCGTGGTTCAATAATAATGATTTAATATTCTGCATTCACTTAAGATTATCCTTCTGTAATATTGTGAATTTCACTCAATCTCGTAGATTAGTAAATTATTCTTAACTAGGAGGAATTAAAAATTGATTATCCAAAAAGCAACTATTAGTGATCTCGATTCGTTGTCTGTATTGTTTGATTTATATCGGGTATTTTATGAGCAAACGTCCGACTTGGAGGGCGCACGAGAGTTTTTAAAAGCAAGAATACTGAACGACGAATCCGTTGTGTTTATGGCTGTTGATGGGGAACATCCCGTTGGTTTTGTTCAGTTATATCCATCCTTTTCTTCTGTTAGCATGGTCCGATCATGGGTATTAAATGATTTATATGTGAAGGAACAATTCCGCGGAAAAGGTGCTGGGGAAAAATTAATACAAAAGGCGATTTTGTTTGCAGAGGAAACAGGAGCAAAAGGAGTTATGCTAGAGACAGGCCAGGAAAACATTACTGCCCAAAGACTCTATGAAAAAATTGGTTTTGAAAGGGAATCGAATTATTTTTATTATTTCCCTATATGAAAAATAAGGTAGGTGTTTGTTCTCTCTAAAAGTGTTACTAATATTCGTTATTTTTTCGAATTTCTTTCATATTATGAAGCATGTAATCAGATAATCTGAGAGTAAAGTAATGTAAGGAGATGATCATTCATGAAAAATTTAGCCGAAGCAAATGATGTTTTGACCGGGAAAGTGTATATGGTTGAAATGAAAGATGGGGAAATCAGTTCCTTTCGATTAATGGGCGAATCATCCACCCACTATATTTTCTCTTATTCCACTAACGAAACGGTAGAGGTTTTTGAAAAAGCAAAAAATGAAGTCATCGGCATTTTTGAGGTTCGGGAATGGTGGGACACGAAAGGGAGCGGATAAGATAATAGCTAACCCCAGTTCTGTATGGAAAAGGGGTTTGTTAGTTTTTTACCTATTAATGAGTTCATCTAAATGTTTCATAATAGCCTCACGATTACCCGCTATACGCTCTTCTCTAATCTGATCGTTTTTTAACTTTTCGATGGACTTTTCCAATACAGCTTGTTCGACCATTTGTGGAATGACCACGACGCCGTCAGCGTCCCCAACAATGATATCGCCTGGATGTACGGTCATTCCGCCGCATGAAATCGGGATATTAATCTCTCCAACTCCTGCTTTACCACTAGCTGCAACGGTAGTGCCCCTCGAGAAGACGGGGAAGTTCAAGCCCTTGATTCCAACAATATCACGAATGACACCATCAACTACGATTCCACCGACTCCAAGTGTTTGAGCCATGCCAACAACAAAATCACCAGCAATGGCACGATATGGATCTCCTTTAGCATCAATAACTAAAATATCCCCTGGTTTTGACGCACGGATTGCCTTTAGGACGGCAAGATTATCACCGACAGGAATCTTCACCGTTAAAGCTCTTCCAGTAAGCTTATATTCTTCTTTTAGAGGTTTAATCGCAGGGTGGAGGTTATTTAAGCCATCCATCGCATCGGATATACAAGTTGTTGGCAGGTCATAGAATTTTTTTACCAGTTGGTCCATAGGAAATCTCCTCTCATTTTTTACTCTCCTTACCGCTATTATAGCTCGGATAGCTACACTTTGCCCATTTTTTCCCACAAAAAAAAGAAAGTGGCCGATTACCACTTTCTAAAGAAGGAAAACTTTTATGGGTTAATACATGATATGTAGAACCTTGGACATGCATGTAGTAAACATGTCCATATGGAAAAAATATTTTTAAAATTTAAGCATATTTTTTTAAAAAGTACTAACAAATCTTTTGAATAAGCTCAACGTTGTTATTTCTCGGTGAGTTTACTAAGGAAGATACTTCGTAAGTCTCCATTAAGTTTTCATCAAAGGGGATAAGTAGTTTTTTTAAATCATTGGTATCTGAGACGAATGGATCCAGCCATGTTTTTTCATCGTCTGGCTTCAAAATAACGGGCATCCGATCATGAATATCTTTCATTAGTTCATTGGGGTCGGTTGTTATCACAGAACAAGTATAGAGCGTTTTTCCTTTAGGTGATTTCCAAGACTCCCAAATGCCTGCCATGGCAAACAGATCATCGGATTTTAGTTTAATTCGCATCGGGGTTTTACTTTTATCTTCATGTCGTTTCCATTCATAAAAACTATCGGCGATGACTAGGCAACGCTTCTTTTTGAAGGCTGTTCGGAAGCTTGGCTTTTCCGATAATGTTTCTGCTCGGGCATTAATCATCTTATGGCCAATGGAAGCATCCTTTGCCCATGGCGGGACTAAGCCCCATTTTAAAAATCCCATCCGATTTGACTTGCCGTCATTAATCACGGCAATTACGGCCTGAGATGGAGCAATATTATAACTCGGAGAATAATTTTCTTCTTCAAGAAAAGATATAATATCGAAACGATCAATGATTTCCTCGAACGTAGCTGTTAACGTGAATCGGCCGCACATACTATTTTCACCTCAAGATTTTGGTTACGTCTATTGTAACAAACATCATGGACAAAATCCTTTTAATACGAAACTCTAAATATGAAATGAAGTAAAAAAAAGGAGACCCTCGAAATTGGATTGGAGGTCTCCTTACTGAAATCAATGGGATCTGCGAGCAAAATCTACAAACCGAAATTTATCAGGCCGATGCCTTGATTCCGTAAATTGAAAGAGGGTGGCATCATCTAAATAAACATAGTTTTTTATGACGACTACATTGTGAAAGCCTTCAAGATCTAATAGGGAGCGATCCTCGAATGAAGGTTCTTCCACGACAATTTCTTTTTTGGCAAAACTAATGGTAAGGTTTAATTTATTTTCAATATATTGGTAAATGGAATCCGCACAAATTTCTTCTGTTAGCGAAGGAACATGCTTTTTAGATAAAAAATCTTTATCTAAAATGATTTTCTCTCCGCCCATTTCCCTTGTACGAACTACCTTCCATACCAGGTCCTTACTTCCCAGTTGTAGCTGCTGCCTGACAAAACCATCGGGCTTGATCAACGAGAGCTCGTTCACAATCGTTTTTGGTTTACTTCCCATTTTATTTGCCAGTTCTTTAAAACTAACCAGCCCCGAAACAGGAAAATCAAATTTGCTGATGTCGATTACGATCGAACCTTTTCCTCTAACTTTTTGGATATAGCCATTTTGCGAAAGCAAATTTAACGCCTTTCTAATCGTTTCTCTCGATGTATCGAATTGATCTTTTAATTCGTTCTCAGAGGGAAGAAGCGTTTGTGGCGGAATTTCTCCACTTTTTATTTGCTCGACAATAATGTTGTAGATCGTTAGGTACTTGTTCGTCATTATGACATCTCCGTTCATCTTTTCAGGTAATACACAACCGACTCATATGGCCGCAAGGAGATTTCCGGGCCAATTGGTGCCGAATCCTCATAATTAGAGAGTAACATCTCACTATCATACTCATCAAGATGTAAATCAGTAGGGAGAACGAATGCTTTCTCTTTATCGTAAAAATTGTTGATCACTAGTAATTTTTCAGAGCCACTTGTTCTAACAAATGCAAATATAGCATCATCTTCATTAGAAATAGGGAGATATTTTCCAACTGTAATCACATCATACTTTTTTCGTAATTGTATAAGTTTTTGATAGTGGAAAAAGATAGAGTCTGAATCTTTAAGTGCCTGCTCCGCATTGATTTCCAGGAAATTACTTGCCGTTTGAATCCAAGGAGTCCCGCTTGTGAAGCCTGCGTTTTCATTTGCATTCCATTGGACTGGTGTTCTTGAATTGTCACGGGATTTTTGTTTTAGGATGTCAATAATCTCATGTTGGTCCATACCCTCATTTTTCTTGATGTTAAAAATATTTAAGGACTCTACATCTCGATATTCATCGATGGAGTTGAAGTTAGGATTGGTCATCCCAAATTCTTCGCCCTGATAAATATAAGGGGTTCCCTGCATCATATGAAGGGTGGTGGCCAGCATTTTAGCCGATTCTTTATGATATTTTTGATCATCGCCGAAACGGGACACGACCCGTGGCTGGTCATGATTACACCAGAAGAGGGCATTCCAGCCGCCGCCTTGATTCATTCCAACCTGCCAATTAGATAAAATCTGTTTTAAGGTATGAAAATCAAAGTCCGCTTTCGTCCATTTATCACCATTGGGATAGTCGACCTTTAAGTGATGGAAGCTAAATGTCATGTTTAATTCTTCTTGGTTTGGGTTCGTGTATTTAATACAGTTATCAATCGATGTAGATGACATTTCACCGACCGTCATAATATCGTATTTTGAAAAAACTTGTTCGTTCATTTCATGTAAAAATTCATGGATTCTTGGTCCATCGGTATAAAATTTCCGGCCGTCGCTGTCATCCTGAGGGAAATTCTGGTCTTTGGAAATTAAATTGATAACATCGAGACGGAAGCCATCGACACCTTTTTTTAACCAAAAGTGCATCATTTCGTATAGGGCTGCACGAAGCTTTTCATTTTCCCAGTTTAAATCTGCTTGGGTCACATCGAATAAATGTAAGTAATACTGTTCGGTTGTCTCATCATATTCCCATGCCGAACCACCAAATTTTGATTCCCAGTTCGTAGGAGCCTTGCCGTTCTTGCCGTCTTTCCAGATATAGAAGTCACGATATGGATTGTCTCTAGTGGACCGTGCTTGTTTAAACCATTCATGTTCTGTTGATGTGTGATTAATGACAATATCCATGATGATTTTTAAGCCGCGTTTGTGTGCTTCAGCTAGTAACCTGTCAAAGTCATCCATCGTTCCATAATCTTCATGAATTGCGTAGTAATCGCTGATATCATAACCATTATCTCTTTGAGGAGATTTATAGATGGGAGTAAGCCAAAGGACTTCTACACCGAGTTCTTTTAGATAGTCTAATTTTTCAATAATGCCTTGAATATCTCCAGTTCCATTTCCAGTCGTATCATGAAAGCTTTTTGGATAGATTTGATAGACGACTGCTTTTTTCCACCATTCATTTGACATTTCAAACACCTGCCTATTTTATATTAAGTAATTTAATGGAGAAAAGGAGGGAGCATGTCTCCCTCCTAAATATGTGATTTAGCTTTTATTTTTTAAAAGAAAATTTATTCATGCGTGTTTTAGCAAAAACAATTGTTAGTAGGAATGGAACGACAATGGCTACAACCATTGAAATGGCAAACATCGTCATGTGCTGACCTTGGATGGAAAGGAATCCTGGTAGACCACCGACACCGATTGAGTTAGCCATAACGTGGCTACCAACGGAGACAACGCCTGCAATCATGGAACCAATCATCGCAGCAAGGAATGGGAAGCCATACTTTAAGTTAATCCCGAACATTGCTGGCTCTGTTACTCCAAGGTAACAAGAGATGGCTGCTGGAATCGATACTTGTTTTTCTTCTTCATTTTTACGATTGATAAAGATCATCGCAAGTACAGCTGAACCTTGGGCAATATTAGATAGTGCAATCATTGGCCATAGGTTTGTTCCGCCAAGTTCACTCATTAATTGTAAGTCAATCGCATTCGTCATGTGGTGCAACCCAGTAATAACAAGTGGTGCATATGCGAACCCGAAGATTGCCGCAAATACCCAGCCAAATGAAGAGGTTAAGCTTGAATACACTACATGAGAAATTCCAGAACCGATGCTCCAACCGATAGGGCCTAAAACAGTATGAGCGATTAAAACAGTAGGAATTAACGCTAAGAATGGAACGACAATCATGGAAATGGAATTTGGAACAATTTTACGTAATCTAGTTTCTAAGAAAGCAAGCACTAATCCAGCTAAAATTGCAGGAATTACTTGTGCTTGGTAACCAATCATTTCGATTTTTGCAAAACCGAAATCCCAGACAGGAATATCCTTTGCACCTGCTACAGCATAGGCATTAAGCAATTGCGGAGATACTAGTGTAATACCAAGGACGATACCTAGGATTTGTGAACCTCCCATTTTTTTCGTAACCGACCAGGTAATTCCGACTGGAAGGAAGTGGAATACCGCTTCACCAATCAACCATAGGAAGGAATGAACACCTGCCCAGAACTGTGAAACCTCGATGATGGACTTTGTTCCATTATCAAGTAATTTGATATCACCGATGATGTTTCTAAAGCCAAGGATTAAACCTCCGACAACTAGTGCAGGAATTAATGGGGTAAAGATTTCGGCTAGGTGGGCCATCATTCGTTGCAGCCAGTTCATATTCTGTTTGGCTGCTTCTTTTGCTACTTCTTTAGAAGTTCCATCCACACCAGCAATTTTTACAAATTCATTATAAAAGCTAGATACTTCATTCCCAATGATGACTTGGAATTGTCCGGCTTGGGTAAATGTACCTTTTACAAGCTTAATGGACTCGATTTCTTTAATATCCGCTTTGCTTGGATCGTTTAAAACGAACCGCATTCTTGTAACACAATGGGTAACGGCTGCAATGTTTTCTTTACCGCCAATGTGTTTTAATAGATCATTTGAAGGATCTGTGTACTTCGTCATTTGTCTTTCCCCCTGTTTGAATGGGCATGTCCCCATTTTCTATCCTCTATTTTTTTATCACTCTATATACAATCAATGTGTACGTTTTCATAAACGATCGTTGCTTGTATATACATGTTATGATTACGATTTCATTCTAACTTGTATATACAGGTATGTCAACAAGGAAAAAATTTATTTTTATAAAATTGCAGAAACTTTTACACTTTAAAGGAATAATGATTGAAAGAAAATTTTGAAAATGGTAATATAAAGATGTTTAAATTCTTCTGAGTTTAGACCTCCTAATTAAGGACTTGGCCTAGACCACCAAGTTCTCATTTGGACCTTTGATTTTATTTCAAAGGTCCTTTTTTTTATAAAAATCTTCCTTACTGGGTATTTTGGTAATAAAAGAAAAATGTAGGAGGCAAACTGCCTTGGAATTTCAAACAATAAATCAATGGGATGAAAAACTTTGGAAACAGGTAAGTCCTATTTACCATCAAGCTTTCGATGGGAAAGGAGCGAAGCCGGAGAAGATCATTCGGAATATGTTTCAGAAACAGCTTTGTTTCCTACATATAGGATTTGAAGAAGGTCAAATAGTGGCGATGGCATTGACCGGGAAGTTGGAAGGAACGCTGGCCCTGCTAATTGATTATTTGGCTGTCCACCACAAATGGCAGCATCGTGGGATAGGCATGAAAATGATGAAGTATATTCAAGAATGGTCAATGACCAAAGGAAATATGAAAAGTCTGTTGATTGAAGTTGAATCCGAAGAAACGCCTGAGACACTTTCAAGGAATCGTTTTTGGAAAAAGTGCGGTTTTACCTTAACTGATTACATACATGATTACAAATGGGTGCCCGAATCTTACCGAGCTATGTTTTTGAACATGGTGCCTGACACCAACTTGCCTGAAAAGGGTGAGGAACTGTTTAAGTTAATTGAGAAGTTTCATAAGGCATCTTATCAGGGATCAGAAGTCGGAGGAAATAAAAATTAATTTTTAGGAAAAGCAGGTCTTGTTGCGGTAAGTGTAGTAAATAATATTGATGTTAATCAAAAGGGAGTGTTATAAATGAAGGGTCAAGCGACACCATACTTAATGTTCGATGGAAATGCAAAAGAGGCATTAGAGTACTACCGTGAAGTATTCGGCGGCGAAATATCAAATCTTCAAACCTATGGAGAGGCAGACTATCCGACACCGCCAGAGGCGCATGATCGTGTAATCCATGCTCAATTTAAAAAGGATGATCTTTTCCTAATGGCCTCAGACGCCTTTCCGGGGAATTCTGTCGTAGTAGGGAGTAATATTTCATTAACATTGGAATTCGAAAGCGAAGATGAAATCCGTGGGATATATGATACTCTTAGTCAAAAAGGAACGGTATATATGGAGCTGCAAGATACTTTTTGGGGAGCAAAATATGCGAAGGTAAAAGATGCCTTTGGTGTGATTTGGGATCTTAATTATACAAAAGCCTAATTTTATTCAGAGGGAAAGGAGGCAGGAGTTTTTCGGCCTCCTTTTTTACATATAAAGTCCCGCCAAGAAAATTCCCAGTGATTTTTGATAGATCTCATCAAATTGTGACAATGGAAGTGGATTTATTCCTCGCCCGAGTTCAATCGTAAATCCTGGTCGTTTCCAATCTTGAATAAACCAATCCTTGCAACCGGCATAGCTCTCGATCGTTTTGATGGGCTCGTAACCACTTACTCGGCTAAATTCTTTTACAATGTCCTCTGATTCAGGAGGTTCAAGATTTTCAAACCCCCAGTAGATGACCTCACCTTGTGTATGAAAGGCTAGAACTCTTACAAAATTTCGTTTTTTTATTAGTTTCGCCATTGCCATTGCTTCAGGCTCTGATAAAGGTTTTTCACCGACAAAATCTCTTGGTCCAGGCTCAGTCTTATTCCTTGCCTTTTCTAATTCCCATCTAGCCGGGAATTGATCATTTAGGTCAACCCCTCGAATATTAGCTTTCCAGTCCGTAAAATCTGTACTGCCCTTATTGAAATCAACCACTCTTTTATTCCAATTTTCGATTTCTGGGGGGCCATGTAGAACGAGGTCTACTCCATCTGGATTTACCATTGGGACAATAGATAAAATGCTTTGTTGGTAAAGTGGAAACATGGGTAGCCCACGGATCAGATTATGATTTGTCAGAGCTAATAAATAATCATTTAAAAAGGTCATGATGATTGATGTGGTTATCCATTCATTGGCATGAAATGATCCATTATAATGAACTCTTTTTTCCCCCGTTCCAATGACGATCTCTGGAATTTTTTTCCCAAGAACTGTCTTACCAATCACAGGTATCTGCATAAACGGATAAACATCTAATAATCTCTTGATATCATTCATCAATTTGATGTAATCATAACTTTGGCCACTATCCACTAATCTCCAAGTGATCCTAGTTGGAACCTTAATGGATTGACCTACATTTAGATTTTTTTCATCCAGGTTAGGATTAACCAAAGTAATAGCCTCTAGGGGAAGCGATCTCCGTTGACCAATACTCCATAAGGTATCGCCAGGGCGAATCTGATAATCCTGGGCAGAAAAGCCTGGTAATCGTACACGTTGGCCTTCAGAAAGATTATTATGATCGACATTTCTGTTTGAATCAATTATTAGCTGCAAATTTATATGAAACATCTGGCTGTAATGCCATAATGAATCTCCTTTTCTAACGACAACCTCCATAAATACCCTCCTACAGTAAAAAATAGTATTAATAATATCTATGCTATAGGGAATAAAATATTAGTTAGAATTAGAGTGTCTGCCACCATTTACCAGTTACCGATGTATTAAACAATTCACCCTTAGTCCAAAAATCTCTGCTTCCATTTTGGCAAAGGGAGGATACAACTTTCTTCTTTTCCAAACCATTTATAACGATTCTTTGCAACTATGTCGTAAAGGAAATCCCTGAAAAGTGGAGGGAGGAAGCGGAAAATCGAAAATATGCGCCAAGCCCCGCCTAATTTACTGCAAACACGAAGAGCAGCACTTGATTTTATATAGACCTTTTCCTTTTCAATTAGGACGAAACTATTTAGGTCATAGTTTAAGCTATGCTTTTTTAATAATTTTTGGCCAGTCTCTCCTTGGAGTGAGGCAAATTTAAAATAGCCCGAGGTGTCCCTTTTTATTATAAATTTCACACTGTTGTTACACAGATTGCAAACCCCATCAAACAAGATAATACGGTCCACCATTCCACCACCTTCACAACTAAGTTTGTGTTGTAATTTAGTTTAGCATAATTTTAAAAAAATTTGAGGGATGTATGGAAATTTCGTTTATTTTTACCGTATTTGTGGTACCATGGAGTGTGTTCGACTATTTCTGTATAGTAAACTAGAAAATTAGGTTTTTATATATTAAGGGAGGAATATGATTGAAAAGTTTAATAAAAAAAGCTCCCTATTTACTATTTTTGCTTGTAATTCCTCTTCTAGCCAAAATTTATGAATTATTAAATTCCCGTTCACATAGAGCAATCGATATTAGTACGTCAATTGACCAAGTGATACCGTTTTTGTCGGTCTTTATCATTCCATATATCCTTTGGTATGCTTATATTTTTTGTTATTTAATCTACTTTTGTTTTAAGGACACAAAAGTATACCTTAAAACGTTAATTTTAATTGTTGTAGCAGAACTGATTTGTTTTGTTATTTATTTCTTTTTTCAAACCACCGTCCCAAGACCAACTATTGAAGGTAATAATATCTTTAATCAACTTGTTTTGTGGATTTATGCAAATGATCGTCCATTTAATTGTTTTCCGAGTATCCATGTACTTACCACATTTGTTATCATGCTTGCTTCACTTCATATTAAAAACAAACATCTAATTAACAATGTTTGTATCCATGTTGTCGGGACTTTGATTATCATTTCAACCCTATTTGTTAAACAGCATGTCATTTTTGATATGATTGGTTCGATGTTCCTTGTTACTTTCCTATACGGAATTGCGTTTGAATTATTGTCATTTACTCGAAAAACGGAAACTGCTTATGTAAAAGAAAAATAGTTTAATAAAAAGAGTGTCTCTAGACACTCTGTTTTTTGTTTTAAAAGCTTGTTTACAAATAAGCTAAAGAAAAAATAAACCAGTTAAGTCAAATGGATTGTTTTAATATGTTGAAGATTAATAAAGACTGGATCTTCTTTTGCACCGATTAATTCCACAAAATTATCCTTAATCCCTTTTACCTTTCCGATAACATTTTCATTCTCTCCGATATTAAAGACGATCAATTCTCCAGTTAGTTTTTCAATTTGAACCTCAAACGATCTAGCAAAGGTGATATTGCTCGGATTTACTGGCAGATTTGCATTGCTTAGACCGTATGGACGTTGATTATTTGTGTATGGAATTAGCCATTTTAAATGGTTAAGAGATATAAACATGGTTTTGTATATTGGCGAGTAGAAAACAAAATAATTATTCATAATACTTATGATATAACCATGTAGTGCTTGATTGCTTGTTACATATATTTCTGTAAAAATACCTTTAGCAGCTGTCAGAGTTTTTCTTAGTGAAATTTCTTCGTTATTATTATAAATAGGTGTGGGTTCGTCATTAAGGGTAATTTCATCAAATTCTTTAATTTCATCTTGTTTTAAATACCGCCAATTTTGGCAATGAATAACAGGGATGTACAGGTAGTCATATCCATTAAAAACGACCAATAAATCGCTTCCTACATCAATCAGTACTCCACCAATGAATTTCTTTCCCGAAATCTCAAGTCTGATATATTTTCCAATATTATCTTTCAACTTCATTTTTTCACATCCTTTCCTAGGTAATCCCATTTTACAAATAGAGGAGGGCTGATATCACTAACTACTTATAACATGTATAATGATTAGAACTGCCCAACTCCTATTTGTATGGTTTTTGGGGATTTAACAGGGGAAATATGAAGGAATGATCTTATATATATTTTCACTATTACGATGAGATTTCATTAATTCAATCTTGATGTTCGATTGTTTCTGTTTGGCCATCCGGAAAACGGGAATGGTATTTTGCTGTCAGTATTAACTGGTTCGCCGGAAAAACGAAGAACTCTTTGCTCTTTCTCCTTTTGTTTCCATACATTCTGATTGTTACTATTATTGTTCATATCATTTGGTTTATTATCTTCTGTTTTCTTAGTTGCTTGGTTTTGTGTAGTTGTTGATTTAACCACTTTCTCTGCTTCTTCTTTTGTTTTTGTTGATTTTATTTCATTCTGTAGTAATTTATACGGTGGAGCAGGCTGATTTTCTGTATTTTGTATAAAAACTACTTCTTTTACTTGTTTCATTTCCTTCGATTGTTCGCTAGATATTGATTTGGTCGACTTAGCTTCTTCACACTTTTTATCTTTAGTGCTCATATCATTTGACTTTTTCATTTCAGTGGAATTTTTGGACGATTCCTTTTCGTCTGTTTGAGATTTCGTAATCTTACATTTATTAGTAATGAACTCATCCTTGGTTTGAACCATTGTAGCTTCTATTTTTATTGGTTGTGACCAAACCATTGTATTGTTAGGTTCAACCACTTCTTCTTTAACGGTCTCTTCTTTTTTCTTAGCAAACTTTTCTTTACTACTCGAATTTTTTTGTTTCGATTCCTCTTTATCACCGGAAGAAGAAGAGTGATTCTTTGAATCCTTTTTATCACCGGAAGAGGATGAATGATTCTTTGAGTCCTTTTTATCACCGGAAGAAGAAGAATGATTCTTTGAGTCCTTTTTATCACCGGAAGAGGATGAATGATTCTTTGAGTCCTTTTTATCACCGGAAGAGGATGAATGATTCTTTGAGTCCTTTTTATCACCGGAAGAGGATGAATGATTCTTTGAGTCCTTCTTATCACCGGAGGAAGATGAATGATTCTTTGAGTCATCTTTATCACCGGAAGAAGATGAACGATCCTTTGATTCTTTTTTATTAGAATCTTTATTATTATTTTCGTTTTTATTTGATGAAGACGTCTTCACAGCCTCTTCTTTAATAATACCTTTGAGGATGTTGGACACATGTGTTAATTTTATTAAGATCCGTTCATCACCGTTAATTAAAGTAACAAAGTCTGTATCAATTTCGCTTAATACACCAGTAAATCTTTGTTTGTTGATAGTCAATATCGTTACCCAAGTATGTTGAAAGGAAAGGAGTAAATCTGTTAAACTCTGTGTTTTTAGAAATTTTGCCGTTGTTTTCTCAGGTTGAAACTCTCTTGTATTTTTTGTGATTGCTTGAATTTTATCAATGTTATAATAAAAAATGTATTTATTTTCGGTTTCCAGCACTACATGGTCTGCCTCAACACCAATTAGTTTTCCTTTAAATACGTCTTCACCTACATAAAGATTTACACTAAAGCCTTTTAATAAATCCAATGCAGCTGAAAATTTATCTATCCCCATGTTTAATCCTCCTTAAAGAGATAATGAGTCGCTCCTCTAGTGGAGAAGCGACAAAATTTTTATTCGTGATCTTATTTATCATTGTTCTTGTTACTGCTGTTCTAACTACTGCTGTCTTTTTTATCGTCGTTCTTACGTCCTTTGTCATTCCCTTTAGATTTATTGGAATGATCTTTTTTTGATTTCTCAACTTTTAGTCCGTAGCTTATGTTTCGAATGTGTTTCATCGAGACACGGACAACTTCTTCTTTAACAATCAGTGAAGCGAAGTGTTTGTTTACATCACTTAGTACGCCTTCAAATGATTCAGGACCGCCACGATTAATTTTCACCCATTGAAATCTTATTTTTCCTAAAAGCTTCACAAAGTTTTCGGCCGTTTTAAAATCAAGTTTATTTGGGACCTTCAAACCAAACTTCATATCATCTTTAGCACTTTCTGTGATACTTCTGACATGATTTGTCTTATAATATACGACACCATCGTGTTCAGTTAAGATGGCAAAGAAGTCTTCAAATACTGCCAGTAATTTACCATTTCTTGATTCTGGACCTCCGCGGTCAACCCTAATTGTTTTCCCTATAAATTGTTCCATCATTTCTCTCTCCATAAAAGAATTATCCTCCTTTAAATTAAATAAACATTTACACTGCATCTATATGTATCACGGAATGATGTTGTACTAATAAAGTAGCCTTTTTTTACTGTTTTGGGTAAAAATAGGCAAAAAAAAGGTATATGATCAGATTCATATACCTCTTATCTATACGAATAAAGCTAATTCTTCTTTAAGGTAAGAGCTTCTTTTTTTAATAAAATTAAAATAAACCTTTTTTTCTTGTTCTAATGTTGCTGGGTTTGAACTAATAAAGGGATCTAGACTCATGTGGGGTTTTAAATAATTAAATAATTCATTAATAATTGGTTTTTGGACATCCAGAGTGAAGTCGTTTTCCAAAATACTTGAAATTATTTCTTTATATTGTTTTCTAAAGTGTTTAAAGTGGAAAAGTCTTGCTGAAAGTGTGTTAAATCCTGTTAATGGTACATAATCATAAACAAGTTTTCTGCCATGGAGGTTTCTACCCCATGTCCCATCATAATCCCAAGGAGTAATTTCATATAGTCCGGTTTTACCATTTTTATATAATGCATAATTATGGATAAACCCGTCATAATTTTGGACACAAACAGCTCCAGCGACCCATCTGAAATATTTCTCGACATCCAATACATGTGGGATTTTATTTTCAAAATCTTGATTGTTTAGGGCATTAATCATCGCAATAAAGTTTTTTAAATCAAGGATATCTTCTTTATCACCATATTTTAATGTATATCCCTGGTCTAATCGTTTTTTTATTTCTTTTTTCTTAGTTAATAAGGAGAAATTGGCTCGATTATTGGTTGCATAAATAATCGGACCATCCGGCAATTTTCTTTTTTCAAGAAGATATTGATCAAAAGATTCAATCTCTAAATAAATGCCCTTACTGTATCCATTGATATTCAGCAGAACATGCCGGGAGTGGGGAGATATGACTCCGATTCGATCAAAAAAATCCAGCGATAATTTGTTTCTACTTAATGATACATCTGAAAATTCCGCATTAAGATGAATTTCATGTGCCCCGTTGACCTTGTAAGGATTTTGAAAGACAATTCGATAAGATTTTTTTTTCTTATCCCTTATTACATTTCCTCGATAGGAAATTTTTACATTAAAACGATCTTCTCCTATCTTTAATACTGCAGGGACTAATTCATCATTCCAAATGTCTTTATCCAATTTTTTCAACCACTTCGGATTTATTAAAATTTCATATTTTAACACTTGAATTCTCCTAAATAACATTTTTTTTAGATATATGCATTCTCTTGGGTGGTTGTGTATAGAAACACTAAAAAATATGGTTTAAAAATATATGATTGTCTATGTCAAATAGATAAAATCATCATAAATTGAAATAGAAAAGAAAAATTTGTTAAGAAAGTGGTGGAATAATGGTACTAAAGCTTGATATTGAACAATTACTTTCACAAGCTAAAGAAAATGGTGTAGTTGGGTTTCTAGATAATAATCCTGTTGGTAAAAAAGGAGGTAACAATAAGTCAAGTTCAGACAGTTCAGGATCTACTGGCAGTGGTAAAAGCGGTAGCAGCAAAAGCAGCAGTGGAAGCTCTGGCAGTGGCAAAAGCGGCAGTGGAAGCTCTGGTAAAAGCGGAAGCGGTAGCTCTGGCAAAAGCGGAAGCGGGAGCTCCGGCAAAAGTGGAAGTGGAAGCTCTGGCAAAAGTGGCAGCGGTAGCTCTGGTAGCGGAAGTAGCGGAAGCTCTGGTAGCGGTAGCAGCGGAAGCTCTGGTAGCGGTAGCAGCGGGAGCTCTGGTAGTGGAAAAAAACTAAAAGGTCCTAAAAAACATAAAAGCCCTAAAGGACATAAAGGTCCTAAAGGTAGCAAGGGTAGCAGTGGAAGCGGAAGCAGCGGTAGTTCAGGCAGTGGAAGCAGTGGAAGCTCTGGCAGTGGAAGCAGCGGAAGCTCTGGCAGTGGAAGCAGCGGAAGTTCTGGCAAAAGTGGAAGCGGAAGTTCTGGCAAAAGTGGAAGCGGAAGTTCAGGCAAAAGCGGCAGCGGAAGCAGCGGTAAAAGCGGAAGCTCAGGTAGCTCAGGCAGCTCAGGCAAAAGCGGCAGCGGAAGCAGCGGTAAAAGCGGAAGCTCAGGCAGCTCAGGCAGCTCAGGCAGCTCAGGCAGCTCAGGCAGCTCAGGTAGCTCAGGTAGCTCAGGCAGCTCAGGCAGCTCAGGCAGCTCAGGTAGCTCAGGCAGCTCAGGTAGCTCAGGCAGCTCAGGTAGCTCAGGTAGTGGAAGCTCAGGTAGTGGAAGCAGCGGCAGTCACGGTAGCGGAAAAAAACCAAAAGGTAAAAAAGGTCCAAAAGGTAAGAAAGGTAGAAAGAGAAGCAGCGGAAGTGGCAGCTCAGGCAGTTCAGGCAGCTCGGGCAGTTCAGGCAGTTCAGGCAGTTCAGGCAGTTCAGGCAGCTCAGGCAGCTCAGGTAGCTCAGGTAGCTCGGGTAGCTCGGGTAGCTCAGGTAGCTCAGGTAGTCACGGTAGCACAGGTAGCGGAAGCAGTGGCAGTCACGGCAGCAGTGGCAGCTCAGGCAGCTCAGGCAGCTCAGGCAGCTCAGGCAGCTCAGGCA